>JAIRZF010000167.1 GCA_031267385.1 Dysgonamonadaceae bacterium
ACGACACCTCTTTTTTGGAAAATGAACTACGGGGAAGGGGATTATAGGGTACAAAAAACCGGACTAAATTCAAATAATTCAGCCGGGCTATGTTGTTGTAAATTAAGAAATTTCTTTTATATTGACGCGCGTGCGAGCCTAGGTAAGTCTCTCTCTCTCTCTCTCTAACATAAACGGCGATCTAACCAAATTTAAAATGTTAAACTTAGTCAAAAAACAATTAAAGCAAGGATACGAAATTGCCATTATGTTATTGATGTGCTGTGTTTTGTGTTCAGTTCTCCTTCGGAGAATCCGTGCAAATGTAAACAATTATTTCGGATTGTGAAAAAATCATGCCAAAAAAAGAAAAAAAAGGGAGGTAGAGGGAGTTACAGGGAGTTAGAGGAAGTTAAAGGAAGTTAGAGGGAGTTAGGGGGGAGTTATAGGGAGTTATAGGGAGTTATAGGGAGTTAGAGGGATAGAGGGTTGCAACGCTTATTAAAGCCCTCTTGTTTTTGGGGGGATCTGAAAGGATTCCGGATACGGAAAGAACCTGTATTTTCATCAAAGATAAACCCGGTACTTTTAAAAAAGTCACCTAAATGGCCTCCTGAAGCCAGATCGTCAGGAGCGCCTATCGTGATTCCGGATTTTTTACTCATCAACCAGATTTTGTCAGCAAGTTGTAAGGCCATTTCGAGGTCGTGAGTAGATAAAAAAATGGTTTTATCAGCTTCTCTGGTAAGTCGTAGTAACAGTTGCATGATTTCAACTTTACTTGGAAAATCAAGGAATGCCGTGGGTTCATCCAGGTAGATAACCGGTGTTTCCTGAGCCAGAGCTTTGGCTATCATTGCCTTTTGCCGTTCCCCATCACTGAGCGTATGTACCATACGGGGAGCCAGATCCTCTATTTTAACCAAAGAAATGGATTGTTCAACAATTTTTTTATCATCATCATTCAATCGCCCCCAAAAACCTGTATACGGACTCCGACCCATTGAAACCAATTCAGTGACAGTCAAATCCCTCAACTCACTCCGGTCTGTGAGTACTACTCCTATCACCCGGGATAACTCTTTATTTGAAAATTGACTGATTTCTTTTCCCCGGATAAATATCTCTCCGTCCAACTTGGGTAAAAAAGCGGAGAGGGTCTTCAAAAGAGTTGATTTTCCGGCGCCGTTGGCTCCTAACAGGCAGGTTAATTCACCGCTTTTGATAGAAGCATTGATGACTCCGGAAACCCGTTTCGTATAGTTCTTCGAAACATATCCGATTACGAGGTCTTTTATGGAAATAGTGTCTGGCATATAGAGGGAGTTAAGGGGAGTTAGAAGGAGTCAAGGGGAGTTAAAGGGATCGATTAATCTTCTTCTAACTTCTTCTAACTCCCTCTAACTTCTTCTAACTCCCTCTAACTTCTTCTAACTCCCTCTAACTTCTTTTAACTTCTTTTAAAAAAATCATTCCCTTTGTCGTCCACAAGGATAAATGCGGGGAAATTTTCCACTTCAATTTTCCAAATGGCTTCCATACCCAATTCCGGGTATTCCACACATTCGATGTTCTTGATATTGTTTTGAGCCAGGATGGCGGCAGGTCCACCGATTGATCCCAGATAAAAACCGCCATATTTTTTACAGGCGTCGGTCACTTGTTGACTCCGGTTTCCTTTTGCCAGCATGATCATGCTACCTCCCTGACTTTGAAATAAATCGACATACGAATCCATCCGTCCGGCTGTTGTCGGTCCCATGGAACCGCAGGCCATTCCTTTCGGGGTTTTTGCCGGGCCGGCATAATAGATAGGATGATCCTTAATGTATTGTGGAAGACCTTCTCCGCGGTCGATTTTTTCTTTCAGTTTGGCATGAGCGATATCACGTCCGACAATAATAGTCCCGTTCAACGAAAGGCGGGTCGACACCGGATAATTGCTCAACTCGGCCAAAATTTCTTTCATCGGACGGTTGAGGTTGATTTTTACGACATCGCCTTCTCCTGCATGGCGTAATTCTTCCGGAATGTATTTACCCGGAATATCTTCCAGTTTTTCAATCCAGACCCCGTCTTTATTGATTTTTGCTTTGATGTTACGGTCGGCGGAACAGGAAACGGCCATTCCCACGGGACATGAAGCTCCGTGGCGCGGCAGGCGGATGATACGGATATCATGGGCAAGGTATTTGCCTCCGAATTGAGCTCCCAATCCGATCTTTTGAGCTGCAACAAGCATTTTTTCTTCCAGTTCGATGTCGCGGAAAGCTTGTCCCCCGTCATTACCGGATGTAGGCAATGTATCGTAATATTTTGTAGAAGCAAGTTTGACGGTCTTCAGGCAGGCGTCAGCAGATGTTCCTCCGACGACGAATGCGATGTGGTAAGGAGGACAGGCAGCTGTTCCCAGGGATTTCATTTTTTCTACCAGGAATTTTTCCAGGTTTTCCGGATTTAATAAGGCTTTTGTTTCCTGATATAAATACGTTTTATTTGCGGAACCACCGCCTTTGGTGATGCATAAAAATTTGTATTCCATTCCGCCTACGGCCTGAATGTCGATTTGGGCGGGCAGATTACATCCGGAATTTTTTTCGGTATACATATCCGATGCGACGGTTTGCGAATAGCGCAAATTTTCTTCGGTGTATGTTTTGTAAACTCCTGAAGATAAGGCTTCTTCATCTTTTCCTCCTGTCCAGACCTGTTGTCCTTTTTTGGCAACAATAGTGGCCGTTCCGGTATCCTGGCAAAAAGGCAAAATTCCTTTTGCAGATACTTCAGCATTACGCAACATGGTCAGAGCCACGTATTTGTCGTTTTCTCCAGCTTCCGGATCGTTCAAAATCTTTGCCACTTGTTTTTGGTGTTCAGGGCGCAGGAAAAACGAACAATCATGGAAACAGGCATTAGCCAACCGGGTCAATGTTTCCGGTTCAACTTTAAGCATTTCGTTCCCATCGAAAGAAGAGACTGAGACCCCTTCGGTGGTCAGCAGATAATACTCTGTTGTGTCTTTGCCCAGAGGAAAGGGCTCTTGATATTTGAATGGAGGTGTTGCCATGCGAACAATTTTTTAGTTAGAGAATTATTTTATCAGTATTAATTTTTCTATCATTTTTTCCCCAAGATTTGTTTTTTGTTCAATATGTTCCAAAATGGATTGAACGAATGTATTTTCCTCAAATGCTCCGCGAACTTGTTCAAAGTCAAGAGCTTGTTCTTCATTATTGCCATCGGCTCCGAATCCGGTTTGAGCGCTCAATGAGAATTCTTTTTTAGCGTCTTCATATAAGATCCGGTCTAATTTTACGACGGCGTCCAGCCATTTCTCAATGATGTGTATGATGTCCCGGGGTTCAATGGTTTTCGGATTTACCGTATAGTATTTCCGGATTTTTTCCCATGCCCAGGTCCATTCCAGCGAATAATAATTTTGATGTAATTGATGGAATGTGTCGTTAATTTCTTTTAATGTTGAAATTTCTCCCGACTCAATTTTATCCAGTAAAGAATCTATTTCTGATTTTGGAGCCAATAATCCTGCGATATCCCACCATTCGCCGGATCCCGCCCCGGAGTCGGGTTTCAGGCAGGCTCTCATTTCTTCTTTCGACTTCGGATCATATTTGGATAAGCGGGAAATAACAGAATTTCCAAGAAATTTATTGATTGCAATATCGTACAACTCCAAACCATTTTTCAGAGCGGAATTTTTAATCTTGCAACTTTGATAACTGTATGTGTCTGAAGTCTCTCCGCTGGTTTGTTGTAAATTTTTCAGAATTTCCACCGCCCTGAACATTTTTTGTACCGTGTAGGGACTCAACAGGTTAAAATTTATCTGATCCAGTTTATCCGGATCTTTACGTTCATCCCGTTTGGGAAACTTCCGGGCGTCCCTGATGGTGCCGACACTCCGTAAATTCACTCCGGGAACCAGAACTGTTTCGTCATTGGACTCAATCAGGTAAGAAAACGGCATGTTGGAGGTATCCGAATTCCGGTAATGTCGTCCCATAATCAGGGAGAAAGCCCCGATTTTAGCCGGCCAAAGAATATAGGAATCACTGGTTGTTTTTCCTCCACGCTCAATGATACCCTGATGGATCGGCCCCAGTTTGTACATATGATTACTTTGGTTGGAACCGGATCCGGCATTCATAAAGGAAAACATTCCGGCTATCAGGAGGGTGGATTTATGATGCGTTACGGTGTATGGGCCGGCAAAAACAGCGCAGGCTTCTCCGTTTTCTCCCCGGCAGTTACTAAAGAACAGGGAATCCCCAGCCGAATAGTTATGTCCCAGGTGACAGGCCTGGCCGACGAAACACCGGGTCAGCATCGTTCCGTCTTCCACATGAGATCCGGAACTCAGAATGAAATCTTCTGCAATCACTCCATAGCCTATGTGTACAGGATCATGTTCATTACTGTTGATACTGCCGTTTTCAAGTCTGCAAGCGCCTTCTATCACGGCGTCATTCCCAATTCCTACATTCCTGATCAGTCCGGAGTTAATGATTTTCACCCGTTTACCAACGGTTCCTGTTGTTGAGGCTTGTTTTTGAGCATAAAAACGAACCAGTTCCTGCATTTTGCGCACCAGATCCGGGCGATGGCGATACAAGGCAAGGATGTATGCAAAATGAGCGGAAAGTTTATCATTGATAATCACTTCCCGTCCTCCGGTTTCATTTAGTACCGGGACTTCCACTCCGTTTCCAAATGTAGAAACACCTTCCACATACATTGCATCCAGGTTTTGAATGAAACAATCTTCAGCAATGATGTAATTAGCAATGTAGTTCTGAACGTTTTCTATCAGGACGTTGTTTCCGATTTCGCAGTTATGAAGGCTTACCCGGTTCAATCCGGAGTGTTTTTTCAGTCCGCCGGGAAGGATGAACGTTTTTTCAAAGGCGCCTAACCGGATCTTCCCGGAAAAATGAACATGAGAAAGACGATCAGTTCGGAATCCTCCGGAAACCAGGATGTTATCCCAATTTTCCGCAGAACAGTTCCGGGCTTTCAAAGCCTGAATTTCTTCTGATGTCAATTGCCGGTGTTCCATTTTAGTTTTCGGAATTCTCCTGAAGTTCTTCGTAATTCTGATACAGGAAATCGTTGTACGGAAATCGCTGTACATGTATTTCTTTCACACGTTGATAAAGGATAGATTTTAAGTTTTCGATATTAACTTTCGTTTTTGCCGAGATAAAAATGCAGTTTTCGTGTAACTTAGCCATCCATGTTTGTTCCAATTCCTTCAATGAAGTATTTTCTTTCGCTGCAGGAGTCAGATCATCAACCTCTTTTTCCACATAAGAGAACGCATCTATTTTATTGAATACAATGATCATCGGTTTTTCTTCCTTGGCGATGTCATGAAGCGTATTATTAACAGCTTCTATCTGGTCTTCGAAAGCGGGATGGGAAATATCGACCACATGAACCAATAAATCGGCTTCACGCACTTCGTCCAATGTCGATTTGAATGATTCTATCAACTCGGTAGGCAGTTTGCGAATAAAACCGACGGTATCGGTCAATAAAAAAGCCAGGTTGTCGACCGTGACTTTGCGTACGGTAGTATCGAGAGTTGCAAACAATTTGTTTTCTGCAAAGACCTCCGATTT
>JAIRZF010000213.1 GCA_031267385.1 Dysgonamonadaceae bacterium
AAGAACCCGATCTTATCCACATTCGTAAAGGAGGCATCAATGACTGCAATCGTCATTCCTTCTCCCCTGAAACCGGCTTCGTGTAAAAGATCGCCCTTATTCATATGGATCTGATCATAAGCTGAACCATAATACGAAGCATCAAATGAAGTTGTGTTTCCGGCGCCAGCCTTATTTTTCACCGATTTCAATTTATCGTCCCCGGACAACGATTCTCCGACCCACACCCAATCTGCCGAATTGACAAACGGCAATTCCCGGACAGGTTCAATCATTGCACTATCAGCCAGATAAATCATGACCGTATTCAGCCATCGGCTTATGACTTTTATTTCGGCGCCTTTCTTCCGTATTGCAGACAAATAAGCGGGATCAATAGGCAAGTCGGCGCTATCGACGGATAAACCCTGCTTCATTCTTCTGTCGATCGCTTTTTGAGACAGGAAATCTTCCGGTTCAGCTATCGAATAAGGAGGATTTCCCTTATCTTTCAAGCTCAAACGAAACATATACCCCCGTTCATTTTCCTGAGAAAAAACAGAGACATGGACGAAAAAAAGGAAGAAAATGAAAAAACCAACTTGTCGCATCTATTCTTCTTTAATTTTAGAAGAACAAAGATATAACAAATTTTTCTAAATTTTAAAGATTAAAACGGTAGCGTAAGCAGCAATCCCTTCTTCCCGCCCTACATACCCCATTTTTTCTGAGGTTGTGGCTTTTATTGAAATATCGCCGGGATCAACGTTCATAACGCCTGCCAAACACGATTTCATTTGAGGAATGTAAGGATTCAGCTTAGGATGTTCCGCACATACGGTTGCATCGACATTTCCCGGTTCATAGCCTTTACCGCGAATCAAATCCATCGTGCGACGTAATAGAATTTTACTGTCAATATCTTTGAATTCTTCGCCCGTGTCCGGAAATTGAAATCCGATATCCCTCAAATCCGCAGCTCCGAAAAAGGCGTCGCAAATAGCGTGGATCAGGACGTCTGCATCCGAATGTCCATCCAGTCCCCGTTCATATGGAAGTTGAATTCCACCCATCCAGAGTGCGCGTCCTGCAGTAAAACGGTGTACATCAAACCCAAAACCGACCCTGATTTTCTGCATTATTTCAACAGATTTTTCAATCCATCCATATCAAAACTCAAACTGAAACGCAAGGTCTGATCCAGGGGATTGGAAGGAACGGTAGAGATCAGATAAGCCACATCGAGAATGAAAACATTCATCTTGAAACCGGCTCCTAACGAAAAATACTGGCGATTTCCCTTATTGGGACTTTCATAAAAATATCCGCCACGCACGAAAAATTTCTGATCGTATGCATATTCGGCTCCTGCAGACCACATAATTTCTTCAAACTCTTCTTTTGAGCCGCCGGGAGCATCCGAGAATGATTTGAAAATACCACTGATCGGAGACATGTCATTGTATTCCTTAATTGCTTTCTGACGCAATTCTTCCGAATCATACGTACGGCTATACGGACTCGAAGGCACCAGATATTTATTCAAATCGAGGTTGAAAGCAAGTGAATTATAATCATCCAACGGGTATAGCAAAGATCCCCCGATACGTAAATTGGTCGGGATAAAGTTGGAAGTATTGTTATTGTCGTAAGATATTTTACTGCCGATATTGGATATGTTGAATCCCAAACCGAGTAAAGCTTCACTATTTCCGATCATCACATATTTATTCCAATATCCGGCCATATCGACGGCGAAAGAGGTTCCGGGCACAAAATCTTCTTCTACACCGGCTCCAAGATCCGAATAGATGAAACGGAAATTCACCGCTCCGGAGAATGTTTCCGTCAATTTCATTGAATATCCTGCGTCAACCGACATTTCGTATGGATTTGCCTGACCATAAGTTTGCCCGTTCCCCGGGCCTGTCAAATCAATTTTACCAAGTGAGAAATATCTTAAGGAAGCGCCAATCGCATGTTTGTCCGAATCTCCCAGTTTATAATATCCCGAAAGATACGCCAGATCAATATCACTTACCAAACTCCTCAACCACGGAGTATACGAGACTCCTATCCCGGCCTTGCTATATGCAAAGGCATATTTTGCGGGATTCCAAAATTGAGAGTAGATATCGGGATCGGTAGCAGCACCCACATCACCCATACCTCCACCACGGGCATCCGGGGCGATTGTCAGAGAAGGGACACCTACAATCAGGGGATCAAAATCTTTTTTTCCCTGAGCATTCATCATTACCGGCAGACATACCAACCCATAAATTATTACTATGATTCTAAACTTATTCATTCTGATGTTTTGAAAATTATTTATTTTTGCAATGCTATATAAACTATACAATAGCCTATTTATTGTCCCAATATGATGATTTTTTTCGCTTTAGTCGCTTCACTGCTATTTCCAGAACGGATTTCCGCTTTATATACGTAGATGCCTGCTTTCAACGGCATACCGCTACTCGTTCGTAAATTCCATTCTACCGGGAAATTTTTCAACCAACCGGAGCTTCCCGTCACTTTATTTGTCCAGCATATACGCCCGGTGAGATCATAGACCCGGATCGTTACCTCTATCTGAGCATCCGGCCTGTCATGCGAAAGTTCAAAAAAGGTATTGACACGGGCGGGATTGTTTGTTGCCGTAAGATCAAATAATTGAGGTTTCAAATCTTTCACAACCGTAAAACGGATGGAATCAGCGCCTGAATTATTCAATAGATCCCAAACTTTGAGTACAAGGGTATGATTTCCTTCCGGCAAGGCTTTTTCTTTTGGAATCAGGAATCCGACTCTCCCTGCACCTTTCTCTTCCTGCGAGGGCACAAAATATGAATTCAAAGAGAATGTATAAGTAGGGTTATTGTCTACACAAATTGAGATCTCGTGTCCTATACTCCCGTTGCTCACATTAATTCCATCTTTGTCATACACTTCAGCCATAAAAAATGGGGTTTGATTCACTTTATCACCATTCTTAAACGAGCTTGAATTAAGATACATCGACCGGATCTCCGGACCTTTTCCATCATTATCGGGATTATCGACCGTTCCATTCAGCACAAATTCAATGAAAGAGCCATGGGCTTCTTTATTATTCGTTTCATCGTGGGCATAAAAATTCAGTTTTCCTTTATTATCACTGTAAAAAATATCCAGAGGGACGGTAAACTCAACTGTAAATTCGCCATTTACAACATCGTTACTTACGGAAGGATAGATCATACTGGTGTATTCTTTGAATTCCAGATATTGAGGATTTGGCTGATTGTCCGGATCCAAGGATTTCAGCTGCTGTTCACTATCGAATATCAACGTTTGTGACGTTCCATTCAATCCGGTCTGAACAGTTCCATGTACGTCCACAATTTGCCCCGTTAATGTAATATTTTCCAAAGCTTTGAACTGTAACACTTCATCCTTTTTTACAGGTTTTCCATTAACGGTCGAAACTTGTATTTCATAATCCGGAAAGTTTAATTGCAAAGCAGGGTCACCCAATAACACATAATTCAATTTATTTGTATCACTTTTTGACAACCGGTTTTTACTCAATCGTAAAATATCTCCCAGCCTTAATTTTTTTCGATTTTCCTTATCAAACAAAACAGATAATATTTCATAGTTGATATCCAGGTTGTTCATAGCAAGAACCACCCTGGATGTGGTATACAGAGCGATCGCCCCACTTTTTTTGTTCAGGAAAGCAGCTTCTCCTGCAGAATTGTCGACACCGTCAAACCAACCAAAATCACAGGTAGCAGTGATCCATAACGGCAAATTTTCGAACGACATTTGATTTACGTCCGCAATTGTCAGCAAGTCTTCCGACGTCCAGGAGGTTGTATTTCCATGTCCGGTATAATTCAATAAAAAACACCCGTTCTTCAAAGCGGTCATCATTTTATTTTTGGCGTCGGGATATGTTTTTTTACCATTCACGACTACCGACTTAAAAGCGGGCTCATACACTTTAGAAACAACAAATTCCGGATATTCTCTGTCTATCTTTTTGGCCAGGCTGTCGGACTGAATACTATGCAAGAATATCGATTCCTCTGTATTCCTGTCGTCAGCCACAAAAACCAGAGAATTTTTCCATGAACCATGCTGGGTATTGTTCATATACGCAATCACCTTTGCAACAGCAAAATCAGCCTGAGACATCGAGCTTACCGGAAAGCGACCAATTCCAATATCTAAACTTTCAGCGGCAAAATTCACGCCTTCGTCATCATCCAATAACCCAAAATAATCTTCCGTACCGTATGATTCGTGTTCATCCACCGATTCTTTGAACTGATAAGTCAGCAGGTAATTCTCTTTTTGAAGTTTACTGCCTCCCGGAGTTTTAAACCGGTTATCAAAGACCCCATCACCGAAGAACAGGAGGTATTTGGGCTTTTCTTGCTCTGTGGCGCCTCTATCGTAGAACATCTTCATAAACCGGCGGTAAGCTGTTGCATCGGGTATCCCGGAAGAAAATTCATTAAACACCAAATCAGCCTGCACCACAGTAACACGAAGTCCGGATTTCTCACGATGAGCTTTTGCCAGCGTTTCAGCCTGTACAAGAAAGTTTTTGGGAGTAAGGATCACCATGTCGGTTTGTTCCAGACCATGTAAATCCTGATTTTGCACTTCTTCCAACAGTTCCGGGGTATGAAAACTTTTACTCAGATCAACCACGGCATATTCCCGGATAGTATCACCTGCTTCTGCGCCAAAACTCAATTGAGTTCCCGATAAGGCGGCATTTATTTTACGGGCATTGTACGGATCGGTAATATCGAAAACAACATGATCACTTCCTGCATTTTCAATTTTAAAACGTGTAGCGGCATCCTTACTGCTTACATTCCTGAAAAACGGATCATCATTTCCATAAGCCTGTAATTTCCGGGTGGTATTCAACCGGATAAAATTAAGAAAGGCAACTGTCTGATTTCCTACCTCATAAGATATATTTGCTGAAATTTTTTCGACCGGATCATTCCAGGTTCCGGAAAAACTTCTCAAAGCAGCTTTCACATAGCCATCTGCATGTGTATTTTCATATAAGACATTTGCGTAATAATCGAGCGGATATATATAATCGCTGATAACCAAATCGTTGTTTGCCGTCAGTGTCAGAGCAGACCGTACCGGAGCCAGGGCGGCAAAAGAAAGCGTAAATCCGGCGGAAGTAATTCCGGGAATATTGAACTCAAACGTCCGGACGCTTCTAGCAACAAAGCTTTCTCCAAACAGTTCCCGCCCTGTATTTGCGATGGTAACAGAATCCAATTCATACAAGGCATAGTCGTCATATTCTGAGACTTCGACGGTCGTTTGTGTGACCGAAGCCTGTTCTTTCATTTCTTTTGGTCCGGAATCTCCCTCGGTCATAAAGTAAGCGCCATAGGTCGCATAAGGATTATTTTCGTGAACAAAAGCATCTGTTTCATAAGTCCATTTCACAGTTCCACGACCATAAAACAACAGGAAATCCCCGGAATTAAAGACTTCATCCGAACCTTTATTTACGTAAACAGCGATCTCCTGTAAATCATCGACATAAGGTTCACTGAAATCTTCATCCAGAATCCATCCTCCCGAACCATAGATTTTCACTTTGGATGGATCTGATATTCCCATTTTCTTTATATCATCGAACGATAATTTGTAAATGGCATTTGCAGGAGTTTTCAGTTTAATCCACTTTCCCGATGCCAGTCTGGAAGTTTTTGCATAACGGGATCCGTCATTTTTCACCTGGGAAAAAATCGCCTGGGAAAAAACAAATACGGATACCAAAATCAAAAGAGCATAATATTTTATCTTATTTTTCATCGAATAATTTATCTGACGAAAAAATCGAGCGCTTTTTGTTCACCGACAAATCCCTGTAAATGGTCATTGATCTCCACTTTTCCGATCCCGGCCGGAGTTCCCGTATAGATCAAATCACCAATTTTCAGAGTGAAAAAACGGCTCGCATATTCAATAATTTCGTCTACTTTAAAAATCATATCTTGTGTATTTCCTTCCTGTACTTTCGTTCCGTTAATATCCAAATGGAATGGGATATTATTAATTCCTCCTTTCAATGTTTCCAACGGGACAAAATTTCCGATAGCTGCAGAACAATCAAAAGCCTTGCAGATCTCCCACGGCATTCCGCCGTCCCTGAGTTTACGCTGCAAGTCCCTCGCCGTAAAATCTATTCCCACCGTAATTTCACTATAATAACGATGAGCAAATTTCGCCGCTATATTTTTACCCAGCCGGCCTATTTTCACCACAATCTCCGTTTCATAATCCATTTCCGAAGTAAAGTCCGGAATAAAAAACGGTTTACCATCTTTCAGTAAAGATGAATCGGGTTTCAAAAAGACAGTCGGTTCATTCAATAATAACGTATGAAGCATCTCTTTATTGTGAGATGCATAATTCATGCCGACACAAATAATCTTCATATAATTTTAATGATTTTAATGATTTTATCAGCCTTTTAGTCTGTTAAACATAACAGCCAAATGGGCGTAAATGGAAGTATTTTGTACAACGATATGCTCCGGGACACGGATCCTGTAAGGGGTAAAATTCCAAATGGCTTTGATTCCTCCTTTTATCATCAGATCGGCAGTTTCCTGAGCCTGATCGACAGGTACGGTCAAAATTCCAATATTGGTCTTATTATTTTTTTGTATTTCGGGAAATTGTTCGACGGAATAAACGGGAATACCTCCTACTGCGGTTCCACACAATTCTGCTTTCACATCGAAAGCGACTACAACATCCAGTCCATATTGTTTCAACCCGGAATCGAGTAACAAAGCGCCGCCCAAACTACCGGCGCCAAACAGAGAGGCTTTATGCGATGCCGTAAATCCCAGGAAATCCTCCAAAACAACGATCAATGAATCAATATCATATCCGACCCTGGTTTTTCCCGACACATTGACATACGACAAATCTTTGGCAACCTGGGAAGAATCCACATTGATTTCTTTAGCGATTTGTGTGGACGAAACCAGCATTTCTCCTTTTAATTTCAGTAATTTGATATATGCCAGATACCAGGGAAGCCTGCGTAATGCAGGTTCCGGTACTTTCCATTGAGAATTTGAATGTGATGCCATTCCTGATCGTTGATGCGAATTTAGAATGCAAAGATACGGAAAAAAGTTATACGTTTCACGTTATACGTTTTACGTTTTTCTGCTATCTTTGCCCAAAATTTACATGCAAGATGAAGAACAATGACTGGAAAGATCGTCTGAATGTGGTATATTCGACCAATCCGGAGTTCAAATACGAAACGGGTGATGATGAAGAGTGTGAAACTCTTCCCCATGGGAAACAACCCTTGAAGATCAGTCTGGACAAACGTAATCGTGGAGGGAAGATGGTGACTCTGATAACCGGATTTACCGGCACGGACGGTGACTTACAGACATTAGGGAAAATGCTGAAAGTAAAATGCGGCGTAGGAGGTTCTGCCAAAGAGGGTGAAATCATCGTACAGGGAGATTTCAGAAAAAAAGTATTGGAACTTCTCCTGAAAGAAGGCTATATCAAGGCTCGCACAATTTAATCCCGTGTGTTTTGACAACTCGCATAATTTACATACCTTTGCAGGACTCAAACATGTTTATTCTGTATGAAAATCCATCCTGAGGGATACAAAATACTAACAAGCTCACTTTTATCATTGATCTTACTCAATGTAGCTCTTTGCAGTTGGGTGGGACGTTCCCTGTTTTTCTTCACCGTTTTTATCATTTCCTGTGTTCTCGCCTTTATCCTGATCAATTTTTTCCGATCCCCGAAAAGAATATTTACAGGCGATCTCGAAAATCTGCTGGTTGCTCCCGCCGATGGCACGGTTGTGGTGATCGAAGAAATATTCGAAGACGAATGGTTTCAGGAAAAACGAATACAAGTGTCCATTTTCATGAGTTTGTTTGACGCCCACGTAAACTGGATACCTGCTAACGGGAAAATAATCCACAGTTCGCATCAGAACGGGCGGTTCATGGCAGCATATCTGCCCAAATCCAGTCGGGAGAACGAACGGTCGACCGTCGTCATTGAACGTCCCAACGGGGAACAGATCCTTCTCCGGCAGATAGCCGGTGCAATGGCCAAACGTATAGTCACCTATTCGAAAGAAGATCAGGACTGTCGCATCAATGAACAGTTGGGATTTATCAAATTCGGATCACGGATCGATTTGTTCCTGCCTCTGAACTCCAGGATTGAAGTTAAAATGGACGAAACGGTAAAAGGAAATAAAACGATAATAGCTCACCTATAAATAAAAGACTGCCATGAGAAGCCTGATGAAGAGTATCCCCAATATGATCACCTGTCTCAATCTGTTTTCCGGAGCTTTGGCTTGTATCCTGGCAATAGAACAGAATTACACGGGAGCTTTCATTTTCATCGTTTTTGCTGCCGTATTCGATTTCCTGGACGGTTTTGCCGCCCGCCTGCTTAAAGCATTCTCTCCCATCGGCAAAGAACTTGACTCCCTGGCTGATGTTGTCAGTTTCGGTCTCGCACCCGGATTACTGGTCTTTTCTTTTCTGCAAAAAATAGAGGGATCAACATCAATCGGAATCAGTATTCATTTTCTGGGAATCCTGATTCCCGTTTTTGCTGCTTTGAGACTGGCCAAGTTCAATATTGATACCCGCCAGACCGATTCATTCCTGGGCTTACCGGTACCTGCCAACGCACTTTTCTGGGGAGCGCTGATACCCACCCTGAACAGTAAGTTTTTTGAAGGAACTCCCGGAAGCGGATGGGGAATAAGTATTTTTATTCTCTGTTTCACCGTCCTGTTCTGTTTATTAATGGTTTCCGAACTTCCGATGTTCTCGCTAAAGTTCAAAAGCTATGGATGGAAAAGAAATAAAATGCAGTATTTCCTGATCATTCTGACGATAATACTCGTTATCTTTTTCCAACTGTTGGGGTTTGGACTCTGTATTCTCGCATATATTTTAATGTCCGTTATAAATAAATTCCTACATCCATGAAAGCATTCTATTCAACCCTTTTATTATTGTTATTACCCCTGTTCGGTTTTGCGGATACCCCTCTTTGGATGCGATATCCGGCAATATCACCCGATGGAAAAGAAATTGCATTTTCCTATAAAGGCGACATTTACAAAGTAGCTTCAACCGGAGGAGAAGCCAAACAACTCACAATGCACGAAGCGCACGATTACATGCCTGTCTGGTCACCGGATGGAAAAAACATTGCTTTTGCAAGCGATCGTAAAGGTAATTTCGATATTTTCCTTATTTCTTCCAACGGAGGAGGTGCCAAAAGACTCACAACTCATTCGGGTTCCGAACTTCCATACGCATTTTCTCCCGACGGAAAATACATTATTTATGGAGCAAAAATACAAGCGCCGGCTGCCAGCGCCGCATTCCCTTCCGGAGTGATGAGCGAACTCTATAAAATACCGGTAAACGGAGGACGCCCCGAACAAATCATAGCGTCTCCCGCCGAAAATATTTATTTTTCAAAAGACGGGAACAAAATCATCTATCAGGATCGCAAAGGACAGGAAGACCGGTTCAGGAAGCATCATAAATCGTCGGTTACACGCGACATCTGGACTTACGACCTGCAAACGGGGCAATACCAGGCGCTGATCACTGATCCGGGAGAGGATACCAATCCTGTTTTCAGCCCGGATAATAAACAGGTTTACTTCCTTAGCGAACGTTCGGGGACATACAACATTCATGTTTTTCCTTTCAATGATCCCAAACAGGTGAAACAGATCAGTTCTTTCAAAACGCACCCAATCCGCTTCCTGAGCATTGCAAATAACGAAACCCTTTGTTATTTCTACGATGGTGAAATTTACACCCAGGCTGCCGGCGGTAAAGCCCAGAAAGTAAAAATCAACATTACCGAAGAGGGCAAAAACAACGACATACTTGCATTGAGCGGTCGTGGCGCTTATGGGCGCGCCGTTTCTCCCGACGGCAAACAGGTTGCAGTCGTCATGCGCGGTGAAATTTTCGTTACATCGGTCGACTATAAATACACGAAACGTATCACAAATACTCCTGCCCAGGATAATTACCCCAGTTTTTCTCCTGATGGGAAAACATTGGTGTATGCCACGGAACGGGATGGTCTGTGGAACCTTTACAGCGCAAAAACGGGACGTGAAGACGATCTGTATTTCTTCAACGCCACCATCATCAACGAAGAACCGCTTTTCAAGCCGGACAATATAGAACGTAGCCTTCCGCAATTTTCTCCCGATGGAAAAGAGATCGCATTTATCCAGGATCGAAATAAATTAATGGTTTATAATCTTGCATCTAAAAAGACAAGGCAAATCACCGATGGTTCGGGAAACCTGGACAGTTCAGGATCCGTTAGTTACGAATGGTCTCCCGACGGGAAATGGTTCACCGTTTCTTATTGTCCAAACAAGCATATGCCTTACAGCGACATAGGATTGGTAAGTTCCCAGGGAGGAACCGTCACAAACCTGACAAACAGCGGATATACCAGTTCCCGCGCCCACTGGGTGATGGGTGGAAATGCCGTTTTGTTCCTGTCGGAACGTTACGGGATGCGTAATCATGCTTCGTGGGGATCTTTGGACGACGCCATGCTGGTGTTCCTCAACCAGAATACATACGACAAATTTATTCTCAGTGAAGATGATTATAAGTTATTGAAAGAGGAAGAAAAGGCAAAGGAAAAAAATAAAAAGAAAGAACCTGAAAAAACAGGGAAAGACGATAAAAAAGACGATAAAACGGCTGACAAAAAGGAAGATGATAAAGCAAAAGACAGTAAAGCGGTCGTTGTCGAACTGAAAGGCATTGAAGACCGGATCATCCGTCTTACTCCAAATTCATCCTCGATGGGCGACGCAATCCTGTCGCCGGAAGGAGATAAACTGTTCTACCTGGCTTCTTTTGAAAAAGGCTACGACCTGTGGCAACTCAACACCAGGACTAAAGAAACCAAAATAGTTGTCAAAGGAGCCGGAGGTGGTTCCCTTTCGTTGGACAAAGACGGAAAGAATATCTTTATGCTGGGTGCAACCATCCAAAAAATCGGGGTTTCCGATGCTAAAAAGACGACTGTTACCGGTCAGACCGAAATGGAAGTGGATCTTGCTGCCGAACGCCGGTATATGTTTGATCACGTGTGCATGCAGGAGGAAAAACGTTTCTATAATAAAACCATGCACGGCGTGGACTGGCCTCTGATGAAAAAAGCATACTCCCGCTTCCTGCCGCATATCAATAATAATTATGATTTCGGTGAATTATTAAGTGAAATTCTCGGCGAACTGAATGTTTCTCATACGGGAGGACGTTTCCGCCCCGTACCGCAAAACCCGGATGCAACGGCGCAATTGGGTGTGTTATTCTCCTGGAATTATGCTAAAGACGGATTGTTGATCGATGAAGTCTTGGAAAAAGGCCCGTTCGACAATGCCGAAAGTAAAGTAAAAGCCGGATGTGTCGTCGAAATGATCGACGGCGCCAAAATTCTTGCCGGAGAAGATTATTTCCCGCTATTGAATAAAAAAGCAGGTAAAAATACATTGATCTCCCTGTACAACCCGGTTACGAATGAACGTTGGGAAGAAGTCATCAAACCGGTTTCAAGCGCTCGATTTTCCGATATGCTTTACAACCGTTGGGTGAAACAGCGGGAAGCCGACGTGGATCGCTTGTCAAACGGTCGCCTGGGCTATGTGCACATCCAAAGCATGGGAGATCCCAGCTTCCGTAACATTTACTCCGATATTCTTGGTAAATACAACGATAAGGAAGGGATCGTGATCGACATACGTTTCAATGGAGGCGGCCGTCTGCACGAAGATATCGAAATTTTATTCAGTGGCAAGAAATACTTCACACAAGTAGTCCGGGGAAATGAAACCTGTGATATGCCGAGCCGCCGATGGAACAAACCGTCCATCATGGTGATGGGAGAAGCCTGTTATTCCAACGCTCACGGCACTCCATGGGTATACAAACATACCGGTATCGGAAAATTAGTCGGCATGCCGGTTCCCGGAACAATGACATCCGTTTCCTGGGAAACACTACAGGATCCGACCCTCGTTTTCGGTATTCCGATTGTAGGTTATGAACTTCCGGACGGCAGTTACCTGGAAAACCAGCAACTGGAACCGGATTTCAAAATCGCTAATTCTCCTGACAAATATGTAAAAGGAGAAGATGAACAGTTGGCTAAGGCCGTTCAGGAACTGCTGAGGGAACTATAAGAAGATTGTAAGACCGTAAGACCGTAAGACCGTAAGATGGTAAGACATGTCTTACGGTCTTATTTCTATTGATATTGATGCCCTACGGGCAACATAATTCATAATTCATTAAAAAAACGCCTTTTCCTTGCAATTCTAAATATAATATCTATCTTTGCTGCGCGAAACAAGCAAACAACAAGCAAACAACATACAATTAAATACCTCATGCAGTCTTCATATTTGGACAAGAGTATCTGTTTATCTTCCCCGAGAAGTTTAACATTGTTTAATAACTCAGATTTGGTTGGTTCGTCATTTATGTTAGAGAGAGAGAGAGAGACTTACCGCAGGTCGCGCGCGTCAATATACAAATAAATTTCTTAATACACAACAACATAGCCTGCCTGAATTCTTTGAGTTTAGTGCAGGTTTATCATATCCCTTACACCTTTGTTTGGGGTATACTGCAACCCTCTACCGGAATCAATGATTCTGTTCGCAATGCAACATATACTGCAA
>JAIRZF010000215.1 GCA_031267385.1 Dysgonamonadaceae bacterium
TTACATTGTTAAACACATTAAGTAAAAAAAATCATGAAAAAAAGAACTACTCTTTTCATTGCACTTCTTGCAATGATTTTTTCAACGAAAGCACAAGTCACGACTCCGGCTAATGACGCCGTCAGCGTTCCTGTTGACGTCGAAGTAAGTGTTACATTGGACAATCCGGTTGCAATTCTTCAAGTTGATAATTCAATTTCCATGCCGGAACAAGAATTGGATAAGCATTTATTTGCCGAAGTAAATCTTCCCGGTGATGAACAGTCTTCGGTAGATGGATGGCTTCTTAACGGATTATGGGATAATGTTTATTCCGAATCTTGGCCAATTGCCGGCGGATTTCATACAGGGCTTGATACCGACAAATGGCCACAATGGATTACCATTGATTTAGGGAAAACGATTAGCTTAACGAAGTTCCGTTACTGGCAACGGGTATCTTGGGATATGATATTCACGGACAGGAATGTCAAGAAAATGGAAATTTGGGGAAGTACAAGCCCTAATCCGGATGGCTCATGGGATGATAGTTGGACGTTACTGAATACAATAACATCCGGAACAACATCAATCGGCACAGATCCGGCATTAGGCCAATCGGGAGAAGAATTTGCATTTCCTCTTGATGTGCTTCCTGTAAGATATATCCGCTTAAGAATAATAGAAACTTGGGATGGAAGTACGGGTTCGTGGTTTATGATGGAAATTGCCCTGACCGGCTCAGTTCCTGCTATTAATGGCGTAGCCATTAAAGACGCCGCAAATACACCGGTAACGGGAGTAGTTGCTACTGCAAATGGAAATAAAATAACTATTGCACACGACGCTTTTGAAAAAAATACTACTTATACGGTAACGATTCCGGCAACTTCTATTCAAGGTTTAAGTGAAGATATTACTTGGTCTTTCAAAACAGCGGGAGCCGACATCGAAATGCTTGCGGCAAGTCCTGCCGATGGAGATACAAACGTGGCTACCAATGCAATAATCAATGTCACGATGAACAAACCTATTGACGTCTTACAAACCACATCGCTGCCGGATGATGTTTTGGACAAAGATTTGTTTGCCAATGGAAACCTTCCGGGAGATGAATCCGCCGCTTATGACTGGGAACTGCCCTTATTATGGGATGGCGTGGCAAGCGTTATATTTGGTGATAGTCCTCGTGGATTTCACACTGAAAGTACTAATTGGCCACAACACATTACGATAGATTTAGGCCAAACTGCGAAATTGACAAAATTCAGGTATTGGCAAAGACTGGAGGATTTCTGGGATCCCGGAAATAATCTATATGGCTTCGATAAGAGGAACGTAAAGAGAATGGAAATTTATGGGAGTAACGATCCCAATCCGGATGGATCGTGGGGAAATTGGCAACTTTTGACTACCGCAGTATCCGGAACAACATCAATCGGTGAAGACCGCGACTTGATAAGCGAAGGAGAAGAATTTGCAATTCCATCGGAAGCCGTTCCTGTAAGGTATATTCGCCTGAAAATATTGGAAACATGGGATGGCTCAACCGGTGCATGGTTTATGATGGAAGTAACATTTTGGGGAACTCCGGCAACTGTTGCAGACGTTACCATTAAAGACGCCGCAAATAATCCGGTAACGGGAGTAGTTGCTACTGCAAATGGAAATAAAATAACAATCAATCACGACGCCTTTGCTGCAAATACCACTTATAACGTAAACATTCCGAAAGAATCCATTAAAGGTTTGGAAGAAGATATTACCTGGTCATTTACAACAACTCCATTTTCAAAAATCAATAATGCCGATATTGCCGGTATAAAGATTATGCCCACGATTTCTCGTGGTACGATTGTTGTTGAAGCGCCGTTGAGTGCAAAAATAACCGTTGTAAATGCCGTAGGAAAAAAACTTGATACATATTCTTCCACGGGTAATACTTCTATTTCATTGGATTACCCGGATGGCTTGTATTTTATTGTCATTCAAAAAGACAGTTCAATAGTTACCCGCAAAGTAATTCTGAAAAAGTAATTACATTTATTCGATTGATCAATAACAGGAGGCGCCGGCCAAATAGCCCGGCGTCTCTTGATAAGGATCATTTTCTCTAAACTTAATAAGTAAAAGGCAAATGAAAGAAAGAAATTCTAAGTCTGAGAACAAAATCTGTAGTCATAAAATAAGCTGCATGATTATTTTCATGTTCCTGTTTGCGAATGTTTTTACCGCAGAAGCTTTGCCGGACACAAGCCGGGATGCGGCGAGAGAGACTCCGCATGGTATTTCCATCACAGGGTCTGTTGTTGATGATTCGGGAGCGACAATTCCGGGTGTGTCTGTGCTTCTCAAGGGAACAACCATCGGTACGATAACCGATGTGAATGGCGAATTTATGATCACTGTACCAAATGATACATCTACGTTGGTATTCACTTTTCTTGGTTACAACCAACAAGAAATTACAGTAGGATCCAGGCGCATTATTTCCGTTACCTTATCGGAAAACGTCGAAGAACTTGAAGAAGTGGTAGTAGTTGGTTTCGGAAAACAGAAAAAATCCGATTTGATTGGGTCGGTGGTTGTTGTCAACGTGCCGGAATTGAAAAAAGTATCATCGAGCAATGTGACCAATATGCTGGCAGGTAATATTGCGGGGCTGATTTCCTATCAACGGAGCGGTGAACCCGGGGCAGATAACGCTGATTTTTTCATTCGGGGAGTTACTACTTTCGGCTACAAAAAGGATCCGCTGATTCTTATTGACGGCATTGAAGTTTCATCTACCGATTTGGCCCGGATGCAACCGGATGACATTGAAAAATTTTCTATTATGAAAGATGCAACATCCACGGCGGTATATGGAGCGCGGGGTGCAAATGGGGTTATCTCAATCACAACAAAAGAAGGAAAGGAAGGAAAAATGAATATTTCCGTGAGGCTTGAAAACGCATTCACCATGCCAACAAAGATGGTAGAATTAGCCGATCCCATAACTTATATGCAATTGGGAAATGAAGCTGTATTAACCCGAAAAGCGGATGGCGTTACACCGTATTCCAAATCCAAGATTGACAACACCATTGCCGGAACGAATAAATATGTATATCCTACAACCGACTGGCAAGAAGAAATGTTCAGTGACTATGCTACCGTTCAACGGGTAAACCTGAATGCCAGCGGAGGCGGTAAAGTTGCTCGTTATTACCTGGCGGCTACTTTCAATCAAGACAATGGAAATTTGAAAGTGGATAAGCGAAATAATTTCAACAACAATATACAGTTGAGAACCTATTCTTTGCGGTCGAATATTAATTTTAATCTGACTAAAACAACAGCTGCCGCGCTGAAAGTCAACGGA
Source organism: Dysgonamonadaceae bacterium (assembly GCA_031267385.1). Lineage (GTDB taxonomy): Bacteria > Bacteroidota > Bacteroidia > Bacteroidales > Azobacteroidaceae > BNXB01. Next base: position 3,344 of record JAIRZF010000215.1, read on the forward strand.
ACTTTTGATGACTATACCGGGCCGATCAATGGTGGTACCGAAGTTTACAAACAAGTGATGCATGCCAATCCGGTATTATTTCCTCCTTATTATGCTCCCGACCAGGCGTATGCGGCAACAAACCATATTTTATTCGGAAATAATGGCGGACAAAGCGGAACAGCCTCTTACATAAATCCGTATGCCGAAATGGTGAAAGGTTATAAAGATTATTCAAAAAGCAAGATTGACGCTCAGTTTGAGTTGTCCCAAAATCTTGATTTTATCACGAAAGGACTGTCCATTCGGGGATTATTTAATACTTCCAGATATACGTATTTTGATGTATCCCGTTATTATAATCCGTTTTATTATGAAATCGATTATTATAACAAGGCCGATAACCTATATACATTAAAGGAATTGAATGAATTTTCCGGCAGTGAATATCTGGGTTATTCTGAAGGACAAAAAGACGTGGTATCATCTACGTACATTGAGGTTATGGGTAATTATAATCGAACTTTTGCAGACAATCACGCCGTAAGTGGAATGCTTGTTCTCGTCATGAATGGTTCGTTGTCCGGGAATGCAGGCGACATACAGCTCTCGTTACCACACCGGAATCTCGGATTGTCCGGCCGTACGACTTATTCGTTTAAAGGAAAATATTTCGGAGAATTTAATTTCGGATATAATGGCAGCGAACGGTTTAGTAAAAAACACCGGTTTGGATTTTTCCCGTCGGCGGGTCTCAGCTGGACGATATCGAACGAAGAATTTTGGAATGTACCTTCTATCTCTAATCTGAAAATAAGAGGAACATACGGACTTGTTGGAAATGATGCTATTGGCACCGAGTATGACCGGTTTTTCTATTTGTCGAATGTTGATATGAACAGTTCATCACGTTATGCCCAGTTTGGTATTCCCGGTAGTTATTACGGACTGAATGGAGTATATGTTTCCAGGAATGCAAATGACGATATTACATGGGAAATCGCTTACAAAACCAATCTTGGTTTTGAAATAGGGATATTGAATAACAAAATTACGCTTGAGACGGATTATTTCAGGGAATATCGCACCAATATTTTAATGGACAGGCAATCCATTCCAAATACGATGGGACTGACTGCCGTCGAAAGAGCTAATGTAGGAGAAGCTTCTTCGCAAGGGGTGGATGGTTCGCTTAATTATGCCGCCAATTTTGGCAAAGATTTTTGGATAAAAGCAAGAGCCAATTATACTTTTGCAACCAGTGAATTTCTGAAATACGAAGAACCGGTTTATCCGGAATCGGAATCATATAGAAGTCACGTCGGTTATTCACTTTCCCAACAGTGGGGATTCATTGCCGAACGTTTGTTTATTGATGATGCGGAAGTCGCCAATTCTCCGGTACAATTTGGAGATTATGGCGCAGGCGACATAAAATACAGGGATGTAAATGGCGATGGTAAAATAACGGATGCAGATATGGTCCCGATTGGTTTCCCGACAAATCCTGAAATCATTTATGGATTTGGTATTTCTTCCGGTTACAAAAATTTTGATATTTCCTGTTTCTTTCAAGGATCGGCCCGTTCCAGTTTTTGGATCAATGCCGCGGCTACTTCCCCCTTCAATAATGAAGCGCAATTGCTGAAAGTTTATGCCGATAGCTATTGGTCGGAAGATAACCGGGATTTGTATGCTACATGGCCGCGCCTTAGCCGGAATATTAATGAAAATAATGTTCCCGGCTGGTATTCTGATGAAGGCGGCAATCTTCAGTGGGCGAAAAAAAATACCTGGTTTATGCGTGACGGAAGTTTTCTCCGGTTAAAATCAGTAGAAATCGGATATGTATTGCCCTCTCTCTTGTTGAAAAAATTACGCCTGACAAATGCCCGGCTATATTTGAATGGAACCAACTTGTTTTGTTTCAGTAAATTCAAACTTTGGGATGTTGAAATGGGTGGAGAAGGTTTGGGATACCCAATACAAAAATCTTATAATATAGGACTTACTTTATCATTTTAAAATATTAGTATATGAAAAATATAAAAATAAAACCAGTTTGTTTGTTATTGTCGGTATTGTTCGCATTGAGCGCTTGTAGCTATTTGGATGTTGTTCCAGACAATATTGCAACAATCGATAATGCGTTCACCGGTAGAACGACCGCTGAAAAGTTTTTGTTTACCTGTTATTCCTACATGCCGGCTCATGCCAGCGTATATGAGCAGGCATTCACTATTGCGGATGAATTTATAGTGCCATACCCTCAGGTGAAAAATACTTTTTATAACGATCCGTTTGAAGTGATTGCTATGGGGCGTCAAAATGTTATTTCTCCCGCTTTGAATTATTGGGATGGATTAGACGGAGGAAAAGCCATGTTTCAGGGATTAAGAGACTGTAACACTTTTTTTGAGAAAATAGATAATGTGCCCGGACTTTCGTCTCTTGACAAAACCCGCTGGATTGCAGAAGTGAAATTCCTAAAAGCTTATTATCATTATTGGCTACTTCGCATGTATGGGCCTATTCCATTGATAAAAAATAATATGTCGATATCTGCTTCCATTGATGAACTGCAAACAAAAAGAGAACCGGTAGATACCTGCTTTAATTACATCATTCAATTGTTGGATGAAGCAATCCCCTCTCTTCCTCTGAAATTGGCCAAGACGACGTCTGAAATGGGGCGGATTACTCAACCCATTGCATTAGCGGTTAAAGCGAAAATATTAGTTGAAGCGGCAAGTCCTTTGTTTAATGGAAACAGCGATTATACTTCATTTACAGACAAAGACGGAAATGCTTATTTCAACACAACACCCGACAGTAAGAAATGGGAGAAAGCCGCTGAAGCTTGCAAAGCAGCGGTGGAAGCCTGTGAATCCGCAGGATTTCAACTATACGAATTTACGCCTTCTTCTAACGATAAAATCAATGAAGAATTAAGAATTCAAATGAGTATCAGGAACAGTGTCGCCGATAATAATTACAATTTCAACAAAGAGGTTATCTGGGCAAATACAAACAGTTCGGCGTTACATATACAAATGTTGAGTACCGCTACATTAGATGCAAAATATACTGCAAATGAAGGACATCGGATGGTATTAGCTCCTTCTCTTACCATTGCGGAAATGTTTTATTCCAAAAATGGAGTTCCCATTGATGAAGATAATGACTGGATTTCTACCGGAAAATATTCCGACCGGTATAAAATGAAAACAGCAACGTCTGAATATAAATATAATATTTCGGAAGGAGAACAGACCGCAACACTTAATTTCGACAGGGAAATCCGGTTTTATGCCAATCTTTCATTCGACCGGAACTTGTGGTTTGGAATAGGAAAATATGATATGGACGATCAATGGGTACTGAAGGCCAGAGCAGGCGAGCCTGCCGGTAAAAGAATGGCGACATTGTTTTCAGCAACAGGTTATTTCTGTAAAAAGTTGGCAAACTATCAAAATAACTTGCTGGAAGGGACTGCTTCCGGTTATGTTATGGTAGATTACCCCTGGCCGGTTATTCGTATCGCCGATCTCTATTTATTGTATGCCGAAGCGCTTAACGAGGTCTCCGGCCCGGGAGAAGAAGTTTATTATTGGATCGACCTTGTTCGTAAACGTGCAGGCTTGGAGGGAGTGGTAAAATCGTGGGAAAACTACGCGATACCTTCCAGGAAAACAAAACCAAGCACGCAGCCGGGATTGAGGGAAATTATCCAGCGTGAGCGCTTAATCGAATTGGCCAATGAGGGACAACGTTATTGGGAAATCCGTAGATGGAAAAAAGCGAAAGAAATGTGGCACAACAAATCGGTACAAGGTTGGGATATCGAACAGTCGGATGCTCCGACGTATTATCGCGTCAGAACGATTCATACGCCGCAGTTTATAACAAAGAATTATTTATGGCCTCTGAGAGAATATGATCTTTCGATCAATCCCAAGTTAGATCAAAATCCCGGATGGTAATTGTTAAACAAAAAAATACATACATAGATGAAATCATATAAATATATTATTCCGGTGATTATAGCAGGTTTCCTGTTCATTTTTTCTTGCAGGGAAGAAGAACTGGGATCCATCACCAAAGATTCCAGAATTCCGGCTACCGTATCGAATGTCAGTATAGAAAGATTGCCGGGCGCAGTGAAACTCACATACGATTTGCCAAAAGATGACGCCCTTTCATACATTAAGGCAGAATGTGTGATGAATGGCGTTTTGCGGGAAGTTAAATCATCTGTATATCAAAATACGCTGACGGTTCAAGGTTTCCCAGATACGTTACTTTATGAAGTTAAATTATATTCGGTTAACCGTAGCGAGTTGGTTAATCCGGAACCTGTAACAGTGAACGTAAAACCCTCGAATCCTCCTTTCCAAAATGTATTTAAAAACCTGGAATTAGTGACCGATTTCGGAGGCGCGACGGTTTCTTTTGAAAATCCGGACGAAGCCGATTTGGCCATAACCATAATGAATGTTGATTCATTGGGATTTTGGACGCAAGGAGAAACATTATATACAAAAAAAATAGATGGCTATGTATCTTTGCATAACATGGACACTATCTCTACTCAATTTGGAGTATATATACGGGATCGGTGGAATAACATGACTGATACGTTAACGGCAGTTCTTAAACCGATGTTTGAAAAGCAACTGAATAAAGAGTTTTTTGCCCCCTGGATTTTACCGACAGATGAACCTTCCGCTTATGGATGGACTTTGCCGATGTTGTGGGACAACAGTATGGCCGACGGGGCGGGTTTTCATACCAACGGTTCCGGCTGGCCGCAATGGATTACGATTGATTTGGGCGTCACAGCTAAATTAAGCCGGTTCCGTTACTGGCAAAGGCAGACATGGGATTGTGGCTATGCCGACAGGAATGTGAAAAAAATGGAAATATGGGGCAGTGAAAATCCGAATCCCGATGGGTCATGGGATGATTCTTGGTATTTCCTTACCACTGTCGATTCTCAAAAACCATCAGGACTGCCCATTGGACAGTTATCTTCGGAAGACGTTCAAATGTTGAATGATGGAGAAGAATTCAAATTCTCATTGGATACACCTCCTGCGCGTTATATCCGATTCAATATCTTGGAAACGTGGAGTGGAGCGAAAGGCGCCTGGTTTATTATGGAAATCGCTTTCTGGGGTGGAGAACAAAATTGAAATAAACTTAAATTTTCAAATATGAAAAAGATTAAATTGTTTTTGATTATGGTCGCTTCTTGTTTCGTTTTCGTTCATTGTGCCGATTCGGATGAATATAAAAAATACATAGAAGGAGGCGAAATTGTATATCCGCAGAAAGCCGGTTTCGTAAAAACTTATCCGGGGAAAAACAGGATTAAATTAAAGTGGGTTATTACGGACCCAAGAGTAGCATACTGTGATGTATATTACGAACAAAGTGGAATAAAAGATTCTTTAATAGTGGACCTTAGTTCACCGGATTATTATAAGGAAGATACGGTACTAATATTAATTTCCAATTTGGAAGAAACTACCTATACGTTTAGGATTGTTTCGCGAGACGATATGGGAAATAAATCAATAACAGTAGAAGAAGAAGGTTCCGTATATGGTGAAATTTATGAAAGAGGATTGGTAAATCGGGTGATAAAGGAATTAACTCCATTACCGGAAGGCTTGAAAGTTATTTGGTATAGTCCCGACACAACGGAGATTGCGGTAAAGGTAAATTATATTGACTTGAACGGACAGCAGGAAGAATTGATTATGAACCATTCGGATACGATTCTTATGTTACCGGATTGCGATGTAAAAGTACCGTTTACTTATCAAACCATTTATAAACCGCTACCGGAAGCATTTGATATTTTCTACACCACCGTAGCAGAAGGTAAATATGCTCCGCCGGTTTATCCATCGGAATTGATCAATGCACAAGCTCCTTTCCAGCTTACCGATGAAGGTCTTTGGTTTTTTGGCCGCTGGGGAACTGCTAAAGGATGGATTGCCAATGATGCGGCTGGGAATAATGGTATCGTTGATTCCAGTTACGACTATTCTTTGGTGATGTGGGCTTGGCCGGATTTAAGTCCTGCAATAAAAAATGGAAAGATTTACCAACGACTTTCCTTAGAGGCCGGTAACTATTCATTTGAAGCTACTATCAGAAACAGTAATGCCCCGAAAAAGGCTTATGTGGTTGTTGCCAAAGAAACAGACCTCCCTGATATTGATCAAATAGAAAATCAATCCTTATCGTATCAGGAAGTTGTAGGAGGTATGGCTCAAGGTACTGTTTTGAAATGCAAGTTTTACTTGCAGGATTTTACTACCGTTTCCGTTGGGATTGCCGGGGACTTGAATCAGGGACAAGAAACTGTTTATAGCAAATTTGAATTAAAGAAAGAATGAAACTAAAGGATAGATTATTATCTAATCGTTTTTCCTTATTTGGAATCGGCCTGTTGCTTTTTGCCGGAACAGGCTTGTCGTTGAACGCACAGGTAAAACCTGAAAATCTCAAATGTGAGTATCTCACCGATCCATTGGGAGTCGATACTTACTCTCCTCGTTTCACATGGCAATTGACCGACGACAGGCCAGGCTCTTCACAACTGGCCTGCCGGATACAAGTCGGAACCAATCCCGGTGATTTGGCCACCGGAAATGCGGACTGTTGGAATACACAAAAAATCGTATCCGGGGAAATGAGGCTTACCTATGAAGGGAAAAAACTGCTCCCCTTTACTAAATATTATTGGCAAGTTGAAATTTGGGATAAGGATAATAAGCATTTCGCATCCGATATTGTATCGTTTGAAACAGGAATGATGGAAATTCATAATTGGAAAGGAGCCTGGATAAGCGATGGACATGGAGCCGCCGGCAACAGTATAAACGTGAAAGAAGCGCCGTATTTCCGAAAAGAATTTGAAATGCAAAAGAATATAGTATCAGCAAGAGCTTATATCGCAGTTGCCGGACTTTATGAACTGTATATCAATGGAGAAAGAGTCGGAGACCATCGATTGGATCCGATGTTCACCCGTTTCGACCGGCGCAACTTGTATGTAACCTACGATATTACGAAACAGTTGCACAAGGGGGAAAATGCCATAGGAGTTATTTTGGGTAATGGATGGTATAATCATCAATCAACAGCCGTGTGGTTTTTCGACCGCGCTCCATGGCGCGACCGTCCGGCGTTCTGCATGGATATACGCATTACTTACGACGACGGATCGGTTGAAACAATTATTACGGAAAAAGACTGGAAAACTTCATTCGGCGCCATCATTTTTAACAGTATCTATACCGGCGAACATTATGACGCCCGCTTAGAACAATCCGGCTGGGATACGGCCGGATTTGACGACAGCAAATGGAAAGAGGTCATATATCGTAGCGCCCCGTCTCAAAACATTGTTTCGCAGCAATTGCACCCGATACGTAATCTGGAGCGGTTGATTCCGGAATCGGTTAAAAAAATCAATGAAACGACATGGCTGTTTGATTTCGGGAAGAACATTGCCGGAGTAAGCGAATTGCATCTGAATGCACCCGCAGGAACGGAAGTGCGCCTCAAGCACGGCGAAATCCTGGGGAAAAACGGACGAATTGATATGGCTGACATTGAAGCCCATTATCGTCCCGTTGATGATAACGATCCGTTTCAAACAGACGTCTTCCTGTTGAAAGGAAATGGAGAAGAAACATTTATGCCCCGGTTCAATTACAAAGGTTTTCGCTATGTAGAAGTTTCAATAAATAAGCCGGTTACGCTCACCGCTGATAACCTGGCTGCCTGGTTTATGCACAGTGATGTACCTCCGGCGGGGACTTTTGAAACTTCCAATCAGATAATTAATAAAATCTGGCAGGCGGCAAACAATGCTTATTTGTCCAACCTCTATGGATATCCTACCGATTGTCCGCACAGGGAAAAAAACGGATGGACGAACGACGCCAATATCGCAGTTGAAATGGGATTGTATAATTTTGACGTCATCACTATTTACGAAAAATGGCTGGCCGACCATCGCGATATACAGCAACCCAATGGCGTGCTTCCAAGCATTATTCCGGATAGCGGTTGGGGCTACGAGTGGGCGAACGGACTCGATTGTACATCTACTTTGCTGCTTGTGCCATGGAATGTCTATCTGTTTTACGGCGACAGTCGCTTATTGGCCGAATGTTACGATAATATGAAGCGCTATATCAATCACGTCACAGACATTGCTCCTTCGGGACTTACTTCCTGGGGATTAGGCGATTGGGCGGTATATAAGTCCTCTGTCCCGGAAGAATTTGTTGCCTCCATCTATTATTATAACGATGTTGTTATCATGAAGAATACGGCTAAATTATTCGGAAAAACAGAAGACGAGCAGAAATATGAAGCCTTGGCGGAAAAGATAAAAACGACTTTCAACCATAAATACCTGAATGTTGCAACAGGAATTTATGGAGATGGAAAACAGACCGAATTATCCATGCCTCTGCACTGGGGGCTTGTTCCCGAAGACCTGAAAGACAAGGTGGCTACCAATCTGGCTCAACGGATAAAAAAGAACAACAATCATATCGACGTCGGCATTTTTGGCGCGAAAGCCTTATTCAATGCATTGAGCGATAATGGATATGCTGCATTGGCTTACGAGTTGGCAAGTCAGGATACATATCCTTCCTGGGGCTGGTGGATAAAGAATGGGGCGACTACCCTGTATGAAAGTTGGGAAGGAAAATATTCCCGCAATCATATCATGTTTGGTGAAATAAGCGCATGGTTTTACAAAGCGTTGGCAGGCATTAAAATTGATACTGAAAATCCGGGATTCAAGAATATCCGATTGCAGCCGCAATTTGTTCCGGGATTGGATTATGTTTCGGCAACACACCAATCGCCATACGGCAATATCGTTTCAAAATGGGAACGAAAAAACAAGAATATTATTTATACGGTAACCATCCCGGCAAACTCAAGCGCTGATTTGCATCTTTCGTCAACAGAAAAAATACAAAAAGCGCAGATTGCTTCGGGCAATACGGTCCACTTATCGAAAGATGAGAATAATATCTGCCGGCTGTCCGCCGGAAGTTATCGCCTGGAAATAGAATTATAATGATTATAAACATGAAAAATTATCGACGGAATAAAAAACAATACAAATGAACACATTTATACATAAAATCACATTCATAGCCTGTTTCTTGTTTTACATGACGGAAATGGTATCCGGACAGGCAAATACGACAGCTAAAATTGACCTCGCATCCCTTTTGGTTTCTCCCGGTCTTGGTCAAAAACAGATCGCTGTCAATAATGAGGAAAGCGGCTCCCGCTTGTCGGGAACATTAGTCAGATATGGCGATAACCTGACGTTTAATTCAACAGCCGGTAACGGCGAACAATTAATTTTCGACGTTACCGGCTACGGTTATTATACCCTTACGCTTAAGCTTACCAAAAACGGGCTTAATCTGGAAACGGCTACCGTTAATTATGCGGTTGTCCCGGAGATTGCAGACGACGACCGGCCTGCTGATATGGGCGTATGCGTTCACCCGCCCAAGGACAATAATTACCCCCGCACGTTTGAACTGATTAAATTAGCCGGATTTACGCGTATCCGTACCGATATGGCGTGGGAATCCGTAGAACCGTCGAAAGAAAATTACACGATGCCGCAAGTAGCGCAAACGTTTGTAGAAACATCGGAAACTTATGGAATAAAACCACTGTTTGTTTTTGGTTATGCCAATCTCAAAGCCTATCCGAATGGTTTTCCCGATTGGAATTCAGGCGTTTATTTTCCGACTACCGAAGAATCGCGCGCCGGTTGTGCCGGTGCATTGGCTTATGCAGTTGGGTATTTTGGAGACCGGGTAACCGAATGGGAATTGTGGAACGAACCGAATTATGCCGATCCGGTTAGTGTTTACCTTCCTTTGCTTAAAGCCGTTTATCCCAAAGTGAAGAAGGCGAATCCCAACATCACCCTGATTTCAGGCGGCGGGTCGGGAGCCGGCGGCGGACCGGGTGGCGGATTTATTATCCCCATCCTTAATGCCCGGGGAGTGGATTATCAGGATGGATACAGCATTCATCCCTATATGTCGCCGAATACTCCCGAATTTGGATATGCGGGAGCAGGAGGTCCTATTCCGGCGGTAAATATTCCTACCGTATGGCCTTATCTGAAAGGTATTTCGGAACAAAATCTACGTTCCGACGGAAAAGAGTTGTCCATTTGGGTAACGGAATTTGGGTGGACTACTTACCAAAATAATGGAAAACAAGTCGTTACCGAAGAAGAACAGGCGGCCTATATTGCACGTACGTATTTGTTGTCGCGCCAGTATTACATGACGCCCGGTTTGTTTTGGTATGATTTTCAGAACGATGGGGACAGTCCAACTGAAGTAGAGCATAATTTCGGATTGCTTCGCACGAACTTTTCTCCCAAACCTTCCTATCAGGCGGCAGCAGTGGTCGCTTCGCTTTTGAAGAATCATCCTTTTTTGGAAAATATTCTGGACGGAGTAAACCGGGTTGTATCTTTCGGCGCTGATAATCAGCCTTCATTCTATGCCGCATGGACAACCAAAACCGAAGGCTCTACCATACGCATAAAGCCTCCCATGTCTGTTGAACGCTTGCAGCTGATTGATTGGCAGGGGCGGGAAATGCCTGTCGTGGTTGAAGGTGGAGATATGGTATTGACATTGAGTATATTTCCCCAATACCTTATAGTAAAAGACGTAAATACCGGAAGCATTGGAAAGAGCAAGACCATTGATATGAAGATTTCTCCCAATCCGGTAACAGAGCAATTGACTTTGAATTTTGGTCGAGCCGGACAATATGATGTTACCTTCAGCAACTTGAACGGACAGAATCTTTTGCATGAAACCTACTCCGAACCTGTTGCCAATATGAATATCATCTGTTTCACAAGCGGGGTATATATTTTATGTATCCGTGAAGGAAAAAACCGGATAATGAAAAAGATTGTAAAGCGCTGAGAAATATTCTAAACGATTGATTTTGTATTGATTATGCGTATTTATTTTCAACTGCTCTGTTTTTTTGTTTGGCAAGCTGCTTTTGCTCAACAAATTATTCCTTTATATCCCGGAAAAATACCTAATTTCAAAGAATCTGCCGATAAAGAAAGAATCGATTACGATGAAAAATTGGGTAAGGTAATTTATGCCGTTTCCCGTCCCGCGCTCACTGCCTTTTTCCCGTCACAGGAAAGCGCTGTGGGTACGGCAATCGTGATTTGTCCCGGCGGCGGATATGTCTCACAACTGTCCAACAGGGAAGGCGCTGATGTAGCCCGGCGATTCAATGAACTGGGCGTAGCCGCTTTCGTGTTGAAATACCGTCTGCCCGACGATGAAGCAATGATTGGCAAGTCGTTTGTCCCATTGATAGACGTCCGGCAGGCAATCCGTTTGGTACGCCAACAGGCAGAAGAATGGAATATAAATCCGCACAGAATCGGAATCATGGGATTTTCGGCTGGAGGTCATTTGGCCTCGACTGCCGGAACGCATTTCGATACCTGTCAGGCTGATAATCCGGAAAACGTCGATATTCGTCCCGATTTTATGATTTTAATTAATCCCGTCATTAGTTTGGGCGAAAAATTCGGACATAAATGGTCGCGTATCGCCCTGCTCGGAGATTCGGCAACGCAACAGCAAATTGATTTCTTTTCCAATGAATTACATGTCGATAAGCAAACGCCGCCCTCGTTCATGGTTCATTGCGACCAGGATTCGGTAGTTCTCGCCGAAAACTCAATGGCTTTTTATCGCCAATTAAGGAAAAACAATATTCCGGTAGAAATGCACATCTACGCCAAAGGTGAACATGGCTTCATCTCTGCGCCTCCTTTCGACGAATGGTTTGGTCGTTGTGTCTATTGGATGAAATCAATGAATCTTTTTTAATACCCTGTTTTTATGTATAAAATTGCCGCTTTTCTCTTTCTCCTTGCTTGGAATATTTGTCCAAAAACGCATGGCATGGAAATGAAAGACTCCATTCTGTATAAAATTGTAAGTCCTTCCGGCTTGGTTTTAGACAATAAGGGAAATTTCGAAAACGAAGCCCATTTATTTTTATCGGAAGAAAACGATAGCGAAGGACAACTGTGGAGAATTGTTTCATATCAGGATAATTTTCTGATATACAGCCCATTTATTAATAAAGGAATTGATATGTATAATTCTTTGGCCGGAAAAAATTACCTGACCCTGTGGGATTACAGTAAAAGAAACGGAAACCAGCACTGGAAAATGATTCCGTCCGGCAACAACCGTTTTATCATCCGGCATGCAACTTCCGGCGGAAACATGACATTCGGGGAAAAAGAAAAAGCAGAAACGGAAATAGTTGTTTTGCCCGGCGCAACTACAACATGGCAGCTGAAACCAACTTCCGTGAAACTTCCGCCCGAAAATGCACGGGGAGATTATGAATGGGAAAACGAACAAGTATTTGCCGTCAACAAAGAAGATGGTCACAATACATACATTCCGTATCCTTCCACCGAAAGTTTGATAGCCGATAAATATTTCGACAAGCCCTGGGAAACGCCTTCTTCGGTTTATTACTGCTCCTTAAACGGCAATTGGAAATTTCATTGGGTAAAACAACCATCGGAGAGACCCTTAAATTTTTTCCAAACCGCTTACGACCTATTTTCATGGGCGGAGATTCCCGTGCCTTCCAACTGGGAAATACATGGATATGGAACGCCTATTTATACCAATGTGAATTATCCGTTCAAAAATCTGCCGTCGCTGATTTTACCACAAAAAGGTTTTACCAATGAAACGGAAGTGAATCCGGTCGGTTCATACCGGAGGAATTTTACGCTTCCCCAACATTGGGCGGGGAAAGAAATTTTTCTGCATTTTGATGGCGTTTACAGTGGTTTTTATGTTTGGGTAAACGGGCAAAAAGTAGGATATAGCCAAGGAGCCAATAACGATACCGAATTTGATATAACAAAACAGGTAAAGCCGGGAGAAAATGTGCTGGCAGTTGAGGTGTATCGTTGGACAGACGGCAGTTATCTGGAAGACCAGGACATGTTCCGCCTGAGCGGAATTCACCGGGATGTTTATCTCTATGCGACGCCCAAAGTGCATGTTCGTGATTTCTTCCTGCAAGCCGGATTCCCGGAGAATGACCGTTCCCATCCGGTTTTAAAAGCGAAATTATCCGTGAAAAATTATAATCACAAGAAATCGGAGAAGCATCAGGTCGAAGTTTCATTGCTTAATCCTTCGGGAAACAAAATAACCGCTATGAATCAAACAATTAATTCGCTTAAAAGCAATTCGGAAATGATTTATAATCTCCAGGCGGTTATCGACAATCCATTACTGTGGAGCGCGGAAACGCCTGATTTATATACCGTAATCGTTTCCGTGAGGGATAATCGAGGAAAGGAAACGGAAGTCATGTCGTCCAAATTTGGTTTCAGGAAAGTGCAAATCAAAAACAAACGGGTGTACATCAACGATGAACAGGTATTTTTCAAGGGAACGAATCGCCACGATTTTCATCCTCAATCCGGTAAGGCTATCCCTGTCGAAAGCATGATACAGGATATTGTCTTGATGAAGCAGCACAACATCAACACAATCAGGACAAGCCATTATCCCAACAATCCGAAAATGTATGCCCTGTACGATTATTATGGCTTGTATGTGATGGATGAGGCCGATTGTGAAAACCACGGGAATTTTTCAATAGCCGAAAAACTCAGTTGGCAACCTGCTTTTGTTGACCGGATAACAAGAATGATCGAACGCGATAAAAACCACCCTTCGGTCATTTTCTGGTCGCTGGGAAATGAAGGCGGAGGCGGAGAAAATTATTTAGCCATGTATAAACAAGCCGGGAAGCTGGATTCCTCCCGCCCGGTGCATTATGAAGGAAACAACGATTATGCCGATATAGATTCTCACATGTATCCGGACAGGGAGAAAATGGAAAATTTCGACCGGATTGATTCTAACAAGCCTTATTTTCTTTGCGAATATGCACACGCGATGGGAAATGCACCTGGAAATCTTGCCGAATATTGGGATTATATCGAAAACCGGTCGCAGCGAATGATTGGCGCTTGTGTGTGGGATTGGGCAGATCAGGGACTTTATGTGAATGAAAAATTAAGAATGAAGAACGAGAAATTCAAGGACGTCGCTCCGGGCAAAGTAGTGTATGCGTATGGCGGAGATTTCGGAGATGAACCGAATGACGGGGATTTCAGTTGCAACGGGCTGACTACCCCCGATAGAAGAATAACGGCCAAATTGTTGGAAGTAAAAAAAGTATATCAGTATATCAAAATAAACCCGGCAGCATTGGACGCCGGAAAAATAGCAGTTGAAAATCGCTACGACTTTACCAACCTCAACGAATTTGACTTGAATTGGGAAGTACTGAAAGATGGAGTTCCGGTAGAATCCGGCACAATGCCTGCACCTGATTTATCTCCTGATAGGAAAATGACGATACAAATACCTTTCAAAACAAAGACGGATAATCAAAGCGAATATTTTCTCAATACTTATTTCTCATTGAAAACGGATAAATCCTGGGCAAACAAAGGACACGTGGTTGCAACGGAACAATTGGCTTTAAATCTTCGTCCTGCCGTAAAAGCAGTAGATATTGATTTCCCGGAAAAATTAAAGGCGACGGAAACAGGGAAAGAGCTAATAATCAAGGGAAGCGGTTTTCAAATCATTTTTAACCGGGAAACCGGAACAATCGGCTCTCTGCAATATAACGACAAAGAGATGTTGTTCAATGGACAAGGACTTGTTTTGAATTGGTATCGCAGCACAAGTAACGACAAGTTTTCCAGCCGGATTTATTATCCGGTTGAATATTCCAAACCGTCGTTTACTTACCATGTCGATAAAAGCAATAAGTTCGTTACACTTGTATTTGATATGAACGCAAGCATAAAAACAGAAAATACAACCATCCGGATTCCTTATACAATTAGATATATTATTTATGCCAATAGTACTATTGAAATAGATGCAACCTTTGTTAAACCGGTTGAAGGAGATATGATTCGCCGTTTAGGTTTGCAAATGGTTCTTCCGGCAGGAATGGAACATATTCAATGGTATGGCCGCGGCCCGAAGGAAAATTATTCCGACCGCAAACAATCGGCTTTTATCGGTTTATATAACACGACCGTCAAGGAAATGGAAGAAGAACATTATGTTCGTTCGCAGAGTATGGGGAACAGAGAAGATATTCGATGGTTTACCGTAACCGGTGAGGATGGCGCAGGATTAAAGATAACCGCTAAAGACCGGCTGTCGTTCAGCGCTTTGCATTTTACGGATAATGATTTATGGCAGGCCGCTCATGATTATATGCTCGACAGTATCCGGAAGCCGGAAGTGTATCTCAATATGGATTGTATGCAACAAGGCTTGGGTAATGCCTCCTGCGGTCCGGCGCCCTTGCCTCAATATATGATTCCCGCGAACACTCCGGTGAGTTATTCATTCAGGATTGAACCTGTAAAAAAAGAAACGCAGCCGCAGACTTATATTCAGTATGTCGATCCCTTTGTAGGAACTGCTTACACGGGACATACGTTTCCGGGAGCCGCCTACCCTTTCGGAATGGTGCAGCCTGGTCCGCAAACCGGAAATTTTGCATGGGAATATTGCAGCGGCTACAATTATGAAGATTCCCTTATTTGGGGATTTTCTCAAACCCATTTGAATGGAACCGGAGTTCCCGATTTGGGAGATATTCTGATGACGCCTTTCTCCGGCGCTGTAAAAAACGATTACAAAAGCGCTTTCTCCAAGCATACGGAAATAGCTTATCCCGGATATTATGGCGTAGAACTGACAGATAATGCAGTGAAAGTGGAACTGACGTGTACGCCGCATGTCGCTTTGCATCAATATACTTTCAAAGGCGATAATCCGTCCGTATATATTAATTATCAAAGCGGTAGCACAGGCACGAAATCGCAATACGACGACCGGGTGATATTTGCCGACGTAAATAAATTGGACGAATATACTATTTCCGGTCATCTTCAGGTGAAGAATTGGGTGGAACGCCGCTTGTTTTTTGTAATCCAATTCGACAAGCCGGTGATTTCGGAAGAAAAAATTGTTGAGAATGAAGCAGATAAGGCTCCGGGATATGTCTATCATTTTGAAAGCGGAAAAGGCAAAGAATTAAAAGTCAAGGTATCATTTTCTTCCGTAAGTATAGACGGCGCTATTAAGAACAGGGATGCGGAGTTGAGTCATTGGGATTTCGATCGGGTGAAAAAAGAAGCCGGCGATTATTGGGAAAAACTTTTGGATCGCGTGAAAATAGAAGGCTCCCGCGACCGGAAGAAAAATTTCTATACTTCCATGTATCACCTGATGATTCAACCGAACAATATAGCCGATATCGATGGACAATACAGAGGCGCAAATGATTCGCTGTTCACGTCTCCTTTTGGAAAGTATTATTCCACATTTTCATTATGGGATACCTATCGCGCTGCGCATCCTTTATATACAATCATTGCTCCTGAATATGTCGGCGATTTTGTAAATACCATGCTCTTTCATGCCGATACACAGGGATATTTGCCGATATGGGCGTTGTGGGGAAAAGAAAACTTTTGCATGATCGGGAATCATGCCGTGCCGGTGGTGGTAGAAGCCTGTCTGAAAAACTTTCCGGGTATCGACCGGGAAAAGGCATACCAATTAATCAAAAAATCACTAACCGAAGACCACCTGAAATCGGAATGGAGCATTTACAATCAATACGGATACTTACCTTTCGATTTGATTCAAGAAGAATCCGTGTCGCGAACCATGGAATATTGTTACGATGATTATTGTGCCGCTCAACTGGCAAAAGAACTCGGCAAACAGGAAGATTACGTCTTTTTTTCGAAAAGAGCTGAAAACTGGAAAAACCTGTTTGATAAGGAAAATAATTTAGTGAGAGGGAAAGACAGCAAAGGAAACCGGCGCACGCCTTTCGACCGTTTTGCGTTGTCTCATGCCGGAACGGCGGGCGGGGATTACACGGAAGGCAATGCTTGGCAATATACCTGGCATGTCCAGCAAGACGTTAGAGGCTTAATTGATATAATGGGCGGCAATGAATCGTTTGTTACCCAATTGGATTCCTTGTTTTTCCTCGAAATATCGGCCGAAGTAAAAGGTTTTGTCCTGGACGTAACAGGCTTAATTGGGCAATATGCACATGGAAACGAACCCAGTCACCATGTTACATACATGTACGCTTTTGCAGGGAAGAAAGAAAAAACGGAATCGCTGATACGTGAAATATTTGACAAATTCTATTTGCCTCGTCCTGATGGATTATGCGGAAACGACGATTGCGGTCAGATGTCGGCCTGGTATATCTTCTCCGCCATGGGATTTTATCCGGTAAACCCGGTCAGCGGCGAATACGTGCTCGGCGCTCCGCAAGTTCCGAAAATCGAAATACAATTACCCGAAGGAAAAATATTTGTTGTGGAAGCCAGAAATCTTTCACGAGAAAACAAATATGTAAAATCCGTAGAATTGAATGGGCAGGCATATAATCAAATGTCTATTTCTTACCGTGATATAATGAACGGTGGAAGTTTGATTTTCGATATGACCGGGCAAACGCCCGATGAATGAGTGACAAGCAAATGAAAATAAAAGAGATAAACGATTAAGAAAAATAAAAAATTCCGGCAAAATTTGCATCGGTAACACGTAGGCGGGGCTTTCGCCCCAAGTCGTTGAGACTGCCTTTATTGGGAACGATTTATTTTACAATTTATACTCAATGAAAACTTATGGAAGAATAATTAAGCCTGGAATCGCTGAGTTTTTAATCTTTTTTTGGCGCTATAAAAAATAATTACTATTTTTGTGACGTTATTATCAATCGAAAACAATAAAAATGACACAAGAAAACTTCCTTTCTTTCAGTTTTTTTAACTTCCAAAATTTGGATGTTAAGGAGGTTTTCTTAACACACACACACACACACACACATTTTAAACGCGCGCGCGTGTAATTTAATAAAAAACTTTTTTAAAATCAAGTCCCGGACTTCCCTTTTTACATTCGGGAACTCTCTTTTTAAAAAAGGGAACTCCCTTTCCACATTAGGGAGTTCCCTTTTTAAAAAAGGGAGTTCCCTTTTCTCGTTAGGGAGTTCCCTTTTCCCGTTAGGGGAGTTTCCGGGGTGTTCGGGAAGCTCCCTTAGCGGGGTCGGACTTCCCCTAAAGACAAAAGGGAGTTCCCTTTTTGTAAAAGGGAGTTCCCTAAAACAGTTTCCGGATACAAGAATGAAGATATAACAACTTATTTATTAATTTATTAAAACAATATGCTTATGAGTACAAATGATTTTATCCCGCAATCCGACCATCCGTTTCTTATTTGGATTAAAACGTTGATTGCGTATCTGCAAACAAAAATTAGTCAGTGGGGCGTTCCGCAAGCCATTGTTACCGAAGTGAGCAATCTGATCACTCTTTTTGAGAATGCGTTGACGCTGGCCGAAAA
>JAIRZF010000003.1 GCA_031267385.1 Dysgonamonadaceae bacterium
ATTTCGGAACCTATATCCAATAACATGATGTCCTTTTTTTTAGACTTGATATTGGCTGTATCCATAGCGCCGTATTGCTCGTACCAACAACGAAGCTTCACCGTATCCGTACAATTCTGTCCGGACAAGCCGACAGTGACTAAAATAAGACAGAAAAAGAAAAATAATCGATTCATAATCAATAAAATAAAAACAAAGAGGAAAATCTGTGTCATTCAACATCGAAATTCCCTCCTTGTAAAATTTCTTAATCTTTTATTTCCGAGGAATCTTCTACTTCTGCTGAACAATAGAATGCCTCAAGATCCGCTACCAGTTCTTTATACTCTGTCGAAGCTACCACATCATTCGGACAAGTACTTCTTACCTCCTCATAAGACGGACCATAAACTGTCTTACATGTCAATTGAATATCTGCTGCATCTGCAGTCTTCGGAGCTACAAAACCCAATAATCCTACCGCTAAAATAAAAATTTTCTTTTTCATAAAAATAAGTATTAAATTTCCTTGCAAAATTGCAGCGGCAAAAATAAATTATTTTTTCAAAAAAAACAAATAAAAGTAAAAAATGACAATGATTATTAAAGCCCTCCGCAAGGGTTAGGGCGACCGCAAGGGTCGCCCCTACGCGGAAGCAAATCAACGATTTTTTTAAGGATATTGTTTCCCTAACGGGAAATGCACGAACAACACGTAGACCATGGCGTCCGGACACGGCGGGAATGCACGAACAATACGAACAACACCTTTGCCCAGAGGGCAATAATACCATTCGGACGCGAGTCCGCGCCATTCGTACTCGAGTACGCGCCGCTCGGACGCGAGTCCGCGCCATTCGTACTCGAGTCCGCGTCGCTCGGACACGAATCCGCGCCGTACGGGCGAATAATTATTCGCCCCTACGACCAAACGAGATCCATGATTTCTTTTTCCTGATCGGGATGGAACCAGTGTATTTCTTCATCTTTTTTAAACCAGGTCATTTGTTTGCGGGAGTAGATCCGGGTATTTTGTTTGATTTTTTCAATAGCAAAGTCCAAATCCCAGATACCATCGAAATAGTTGAATAGCTCCTTATACCCTACTGTGTTCAGAGAATTCAGGGAGCGGAAAGGATAAACGCTGCGAGTCTCGTCCAACAGTCCGTCTCGCATCATTTGGTCGACACGGAGGTTTATTCGTTCATAAAGTTCTTCACGTTCCCGTTTCAGTCCTATTTTCAGGATGTTGAAAGGCCTTTCTTTTTTAGTGTTTGTACGAAGGGAAGAGTACGGTTTTCCGGTCATCAGGCAAATTTCCAGGGCATGGATCACCCGTTTGTGATTTTTCAGGTCTACAACATGGTAAAATTCAGGATCTAATAATTTCAGTTGCATCCGGATCGGTTCCAATCCCTTTTCATTGTATAAGTCCAGCAAGTCTTTGCGAAGTTGTTCGTCGATAGTCGGAAGCTCGTCTATACCCTTGGATATAGCATCGATATACATCATGGAACCTCCCGTCATTACAATATTCCGGTGGGTATTAAATAGAGATGCAAGCAACAGAAGAGCATCCTCCTCATACTTGCTTGCACTGTAATAATCCGTTAATTCTAATGTTCCAACGAAATAATGCTTCACCCTTTCCAATTGCTTTTTTGTAGGCGCTGCGGTTCCGACAGTCAGGTTTTTATAGAGTTGCCTGGAGTCGCACGAAAGTATCGGAGAGCCTGATTTTTCAGCAATTTTCAGGCTCAGTTCCGTTTTTCCCACTCCTGTAGGGCCGAGTAAAATAATCAGATTTCCTTTTTTAGAAATTTTCTTCATCGTAGGGATTGCCTCCACCCAGTCCGTCGAAACCTTCCGGATCTAATTCATCCATATCGAAATCTTCATCGCCATAAAAACTTTCATCACTGCCGAGTACAGATGTGAGTAAAGCGGGGTCTACATCTTCTATTGCAGTCATTTGTTCCGGGGGTGCGCCGACAGATTTGGTACAAACGGCCTTTTCCAGGTTTTTCCCGGGAATGATCTCGTGCAATTCCATATAAAAAGCCCTTTCTGTCAGGTAATCAAAGATATACATCAATTTTTGACCTTCATCTTCAAGACCTTCATCCAAACGGGTTTTATCCATGACATAACTGTCTTCATCCGAATTGGTATCCATTTCAATGAGCGTAACTTCCGTCAATTTAGTCCAGTCGTCGCTACAAAGAAAAAACGATGCTATTTGATCTCTTTCATAGCCGACAGAGTCCAGGACAGCATTATGCAGGTCGAAGAATGTGGCCTCCGAATCGATCGCAATTTCTCTTTTGAAATCATCGATCTCGTCTGATAATAATAAAAACTTGTAAACCATATTTGTTGAGTTGTAAGCCTTAAGTTTTAAGTTATAAGTTTTAAGTTTTAAGTTTTAAGTTATAAGCTTTAAGTTTTCATTCTAAATATCCTCTGAGAATTCCTCTTTGTGAATTGATAATAAAAGAAAGAATATTTTCTTTTTCTTCCGAATCCGGAATCGTATTCTGAATTTGTTTCACTGCATCGGAATTGTTCAATCCCGATTGATACAGAACACGATACACTTCCTGTATATTACTGATTTGTTCATTGGAAAATCCTCGTCTTTTTAGACCGATCACATTCACTCCTGAATAAGTTATCGGGTCGCGACCGGCCGTAATGTAAGGAGGAATATCTTTACCCAGGCGGGATCCTCCCTGGATCATCACATGCATTCCTATACGGGAAAACTGATGGACTAAGGTTCCTCCACTCAGGATAGCAAAGTCGTCTGCTTCCACCTCTCCGGCCAATTGGGAAGCATTTCCCACGATCACATGATTTTTAAGGATGCAGTCGTGAGCTACATGAGCGTAGGCCATAAGCAAACAGTTGGAGCCGATGATTGTTGTTCCTTTTGCTGCGGTACCACGGTTCACGGTCACACATTCCCTGATCGTAGTGTTGTCTCCAATTTCACAAGTTGTTTCTTCTCCGGCAAATTTTAGATCCTGTGGAATGCCTGAAACTACTGCTCCCGGGAATATCTGACAATTCTTACCGATCCTTGCACCGTTCAATATGACTGCATTAGGATAAATCTTTGTATTATCTCCGATGACAACATTTTTATCAATTGTAACAAAAGGCCCTATGGATACATTTTCACCGATAATTGCTTCGGGATGTATATTGGATAAAGGAGAATTATTCATATTGTGGTTTATTTGTTTTTAATGATTTGTGCCATGAATTCCGCTTCACAAACGACTTTTTCTCCTACGAAGACATAGCCTTTCATATTCGCGATTCCACGACGGATCTCCGTCAGCATCTCTAATTTAAAGATCAAGGTATCCCCCGGAACTACTTTCTGACGGAATTTCACATTATCTATTTTCATAAAATAAGTGGAATAACGATGGGGTTCTTCCACCTGATTCAGCACGAGAAGTCCTCCGGTTTGAGCCATCGATTCCACCAATAATACTCCAGGCATAACGGGTTCTTCAGGAAAGTGCCCCTGAAAGAAAGGCTCATTGACCGATACATTTTTGATGCCGACAATGTACTTACCTCCGATTTCGATGATTTTTTCGACCAACAGGAAAGGATAACGGTGAGGTAATAATTGTTTGATGCGGTTAATATCCATTAAAGGAACTGTATTCGGATTATAAACCGGAGCTTGTACATCATTCAACTTAATATCTTTACGGACAATACGCGCAAATTGGTTATTGATCTTGTGTCCGGGACAAGTCGCGATAATACGTCCTTTGATCGGCTTACCGATCAGGGCGACATCTCCCAGAATATCCAGAAGTTTGTGGCGGGCAGGTTCGTTCGGATAAACCAGGGGTTTATTCATGATATAGCCCAACTGTGTTGCATCTTTTTTGGGAGCGCCCATGGTCTCTGCCAATTTATCAAAACGTTCCTGACTGATCTGACGTTCATAAATAACAATCGCATTGTCTAAATCACCGCCTTTAATCAGGTTATTTTGCAATAACGGTTCTATTTCCCGTACAAAAACGAAAGTCCGGCTGGCGGCAATCTCCGTCTTAAAATCTTTCAGGTCATCGAGCGTAGCATATTGGCTGTCAAGGAAAACAGAATCGAAAGAGATCAATGCATTCACGCAGAATGTATCATCCGGTAATGCAATAATGGACGATCCTGTTTCACTGTCTTTTACTTCAATTTTATTTTTTACAATATAATAATCGCGTGTAGCTCCCTGTTCCTGTAAGCCCACGCGCTCAATTTCATTAGCATAAATAACCGAACTTCCGTCCAAAATAGGTAATTCCGGTGCATCCACTTCAATCAGGCAGTTATCCACTCCGTATGCATAAAGGGCAGACAAAGCATGTTCTACGGTACTGACCTGTACTCCGTTTTTTGATAAAACCGTACCCCGTTGGGTTCCGGAAACGTTTTCAGCAACTGCATCAATGATGGGTTCTCCTTCCACGTCCACACGTTTGATTTTGTATCCGTGATTTTCAGGAGCGGGATTGAACCTGATCTTAATATTCAGACCGGTATGCAAGCCTTTTCCTTCTAAAGAAAAACTCTCTTTTAATGTGTGTTGTTTGTCCATTTCATATTTATTTTTTAATTTTTTTTAATTCTTCTATTTCTTTCTGGAGTTGATTGATCGTTCTGTACATCTCAGGCAGTTTCCTGAATATCAGACTGGAACGAAAAAATTCCCTCACTCCGACCGGAGGGCTGCCGATCACGCTTTCTCCGTCTTCAATACTGCTGAGTACTCCGGATTGGGCTCCGATATTCACACGATCGCCGATTTTAATATGCCCTCCAAGTCCTACCTGACCGCCGATCATACAGTTGCGGCCGATTTTTGTTGAACCGGAAATACCAACCTGTGCAGCCATTCCTGTATTTTCTCCGACTTCTACATTATGCGCAATCTGGATCAGGTTATCAAGTTTAACTCCCGAACGGATAATCGTGGAATCTATTACCGCTCTGTCGATAGTTGTATTAGCTCCTATTTCAACATCATCTTCCACAATTACATTCCCCAGCTGAGGGATTTTTTTGTATTTATCTCCTTCCGGAGCAAAGCCAAATCCATCGGAACCGATAACAGCTCCGGCATGGAGGATGCAACGCTTCCCGATAATCGAATTATCATAGATTTTTACTCCTGCATACAGAATGGTATCATCGCCGACAGACGCATTGTCTCCAACATACGCATGAGGATATATTTTCACATTATTCCCAAGTTTCACATTCTCCCCGATAAAAGCGAAAGCTCCTATGTAACAGCTATCTGCCGGGACGTTTGCCGTTGAACTGATGAAAGCCATTGAATGGATACCCGGCTTTTTCGCCTGAGACCGGTCGACCATTGTCATCAACTGAGCCAATGCCGTATAGGCGTTAGCAACCCGTACCAGAGTCAAGGTTTCCGGAAGACTTTTTTCCGGGACAAAATCTTCATTGACCAAAGCTATAGTAGCTTGTGTATCGTATATAAAATGGGTGTATTTAAGATTTGCAAGAAAAGTAAGAGTACCCGGTTTCCCCTCTTCAATTTTAGAAAAATCACTGACCTTAGCTTCAGCATCTCCTTCTACTCTTCCATTAAGAACGCCGGCTATTTGTTTAGCGCTAAACTCCATCCTTTTAGTTTTAAGTTATGAGCTACGGGCTATAAGTTCAGACATTTAAACTTATAACTTATACCTTTATTTTGACAAAGGTCGTAAATTATTTTGAATCCCGCAAAAAGCAGCAGTAATACTTCCTGATTTTTTTGGAAAGTAATTGTATATTCAGCATATCCGATGCGTCCGAAATATCTTTTGTATCCCCGTTCTTATACAGGATATCAATACTGTCATCGGCTTCATGATACATGTTGGTAGAAATTTCATCCGAAGAAACAAAATAAGCTGCATCCTCCAATGAAATATCAAATTCACGGGCATATTTCCGGATCTTATTCTCCTGAAATTCCCTGCCGAAAGGATTCGAGGCGATTTCTATTTTAAACAATTGCCGATCAACCAATCCTTTACTTAAACATGAAAGGACTTTATCCGGATGATCTGTCCAAACTTTCAGGGCGCACCAGATATCGTTGTCGTCAAGATTTAAAAAATGTTCTATCGCCGGGGGATCGTTCCGGAAAACATGTCTGTCGACAGGATGGTATAAGAAATATCTCAAAGCCGGAGATGCAAAAAGATCAACGCCTTTACCGGCCAGTTCTTTTGCTCTTTTCAGGGTGTTGATCAACATTTTTTCTGCGGCAACAGCTGTTTTATGTAAATAAACCTGCCAATACATCAGCCTCCTGGCCATCAGGAAATTTTCGATGGAATAAATTCCCTTTTCATCTACGACAAGCCGGTCATCTTTGATATTCAGCATCTTAATAATCCGGGCGGAACCGATACTTCCTTCCGTTACTCCTGTAAAGAAACTATCCCGGCTCAGGTAATCCAACCGGTCCATATCCAGTTGACCGCTTACCAACTGATGGAGGAATTTTTTATGATATTCGTCTTTGAATATCGAGATACAGACGTCCAATTTCCCCTGAAATTTTTCATTGATCTTATTCATCAGTATCAATGATATTTCTTCATGATGAATATCTGTAACCAATGTATTTTCAAGCACATGAGAAAATGGCCCATGACCTATATCGTGCATCAGGATACAGGCGACAACACTTTCGGCCTCTTCATTTGTTATTTCATGCCCTTTGGAACGGAGCTGATTCACTGCTTCATGGGTCAAATACATGGCTCCAAGCGAGTGATGCAGCCGGGTATGTTGGGCTCCCGGATAAACAAACGACGCCAAACCCAGTTGCCGGATACGGTTCAACCGTTGCAGATAAGGATGCCTGATGATACTGTATATGAATTCACCGGGTATATTGATGAATCCGAATACCGGATCATTGATTATTTTTCGCTTGTTTTCCATATTATTTTGAGGGACAAGATCACAAATTTGCACATTAGCTTTTATACATTCACCGTATATCGTTTAAATATTCTTTCATTTCTTCCCAAACTTTCTTCGCCTCTTCCCGGGCGGCTTCTGCAAACCGTTCCGTACTGTCCGCATAGATAATCTGACGGGAAGAATTAATCAACAATCCACACTGACTGTTCATCCCGTATTCCGCAACTTCTCTCAGGCTTCCGCCCTGTGCTCCGACTCCCGGAACCAAAAGGAAATGATCGGGAACAATTTTACGTATATCCAGAAACATTTTTCCCTGAGTTGCACCCACAACATACATCATCTGTTCGTCTGACGCCCATTCCTGAGATTTTCTCAATACTTTTTCAAACAATCGTTCTCCGTTGTTATCTTCCGTCAGTTGAAAATCATGAGAGCCTTTATTGGAAGTCAAAGCCAATAATATCACCCATTTACCGGGATAAACAAGGAACGGTTTTACGCTGTCTTCGCCCATGTATGGAGCAACAGTCACCGAATCAAAATCAGAATGATCGAACAACGCACGCGCATACATTTCGGAGGTGTTTCCAATATCTCCGCGTTTAGCGTCGGCAATAATAAACTGATCCGGATAATTTTCACGGATGTAGCTTACTGTTTTTTCCAGGGTGATCAATCCTTTGGCTCCCAAACTTTCGTAAAAAGCAAGATTCGGTTTGTAAGCGACGCAATAGTCTGCAGTAGCGTCAATTATCGCTTTATTAAATACAAAAACCGGATCATCTTCTTTCAAAAGATGCTGCGGTATTTTTTTAATATCACTATCCAACCCGACACAAAGGAAAGATTGTTTTCTTTTTATGTTTTCAAACAATTGCTGTTTTGTCATATTATTAACAGGATTATTTAATTGAAATATATTCTGAACTCCAGGCTTTGATGTATTTAATAAAATATTAAAGTTCGCTTTCTTTCAGTCGTTCTGCATTTTCGGCGACTATCAGGTGATCGATAACCGGTTGTATGTCCCCATTCATAAATCCGGACAGATTGTATACGGTATAATTGATCCGGTGATCGGTAATCCTCCCCTGCGGATAATTATATGTACGAATCTTAGCGGAACGGTCGCCGGTCGAAACCATGGTCTTTCTTTTAGAGGCGATCTCATCCAGGTATTTCTGATACTCCATATTATATATACGCGTGCGAAGTTCAACCATCGCTTTGGCTTTGTTCTTTAATTGCGATTTTTCGTCCTGGCATTGAACGGTAATTCCTGTCGGAATATGAACTAAACGAATGGCGGAATAAGTTGTGTTTACCGATTGACCTCCATGACCCGATGCGCAGAAAATATCCACACGGATATCCGATTCTTTTATTTCCACATCAAATTCTTCCGCTTCAGGGAGTACTGCAACTGTCGCCGCGGAAGTATGCACTCTCCCCTGAGTTTCAGTCACCGGAACCCGTTGCACCCGGTGGACTCCGGATTCGTATTTCAGGACACCATATACATTATCTCCTGCAACCGTAAAAATAATTTCCTTGAATCCTCCGATAGTTCCTTCGCTACTGCTCGTCACTTCTACTTTCCACCCTTTTGATTCACAATATTTAAGATACATTTTGAAAAGATCTCCTGCAAAAATAGCAGCTTCATCGCCTCCCGTTCCTCCCCGGATCTCCACGATGGCGTCTTTATCATCCTGGGGATCGGCCGGAACTAAAAGGAGTTTGATCTCCTCCTCTAATTCAGGCAAACGATTATTGCATGTATCCAGTTCTTCTTTGGCAATTTCCCTTAATTCGGGATCCGATTCATTCTCTAAAATGGATTTTGCTTCATCTATGCCTGTCAACACCTGTTTATATTCGATCCGGGCGGTAACAATTTTTCCCAGATCTTTATATTCTTTGTTTAGTCTGACAAACCGCTTCATATCCGTAATTACTGCCGGATCGGTAATCAATGTGCCGATCTCTTCAAAACGGACTGCCAAAACATCTAATTTTCCTAATAAAGATTTCTCACTCATCTGAAATGAACTAATTTTGGCACAAAAGTACATGTATTTTTCGTGAGCAAATACTTTTTTTATAAATTTGTTGTTAATATAACTACAAATGAAGTTATAAATCAACGTGTGAAGCAATAAAAGAACATCTATGAACCCGATTCAAATGGTTGACCTGACGGGGCAATATGCTGCCTTTAGCGAGGAAATGGACAACGCCATATTGCGCGTCGTCCGTTCCGGTCGGTACATCAATGGGCTTGAAGTTCAAACCTTTGCGGAAGCGCTTTCGGATTATACCGGAGCCCGGTATATTGTTCCTTGCGCGAACGGTACGGATGCACTACAAATAGCGCTGATGGCTTCGGGACTCACTCCGGGAGATGAAGTCATTGTCCCGGCATTCACGTATGCTGCTGCCGTTGAGGCTGTTGCTTTACTACAACTGACTCCTGTAATCGTAGATGTGGAAGCCGAAACATTCAACATCGATGCCAATAAAATAAGGGAGGCTATTTCTCCCAAAACAAAAGCGATAATTCCGGTACACCTCTTCGGACAGACGGCAGACATGGAAACAATTTTGAATATCTCTTCCGGAAATAACCTTTTCGTGATCGAAGACAATGCCCAAAGTATCGGATCCGAATTCATTTTTTCCAATGAGACAAAAAAACAGGCCGGAACTATTGGAAACGTCGGCGCTCTTTCTTTTTTCCCTACTAAAAATCTGGGATGTTATGGAGATGGAGGAGCGATGATGACTGATGACGAAGCGTTGGCAAAAAAACTCAAAATGATCACTCAACACGGACAGGCAGTAAAATACCATCATCAGCTGATTGGGTGTAATTCGCGGTTAGACACGCTTCAGGCTGCCGTATTAACGGTAAAATTACAGTATTTAGACCGGTTTACGGATTCCAGGAGAAATGTCGCCGGGTTTTACCTGGAACAGTTGGCGGAATTATCCGAACACATTATTCTACCATCGGTGCAATCGTATTCCACTCCTGTTTACAACCAGTTTACGATCAGGGTGAATCATGGAAAACGAGATGATCTGCAGGCCTTTTTAAAAGATAAAAAAATACCGGCTATTGTGTATTATCCCCTGCCGATACACCAACAGGCAGCTTTCCGGAATATCTCCCGGATTGGAGGCGATCTGAGTATATCTGAAAACCTATGTAATTCTGTATTATCTTTGCCGGTGCATACCGAGCTGGATCATGAGCAACTAAACTATATAGTAGAACAAATTAAATCGTTTTTTAATTGAAAACATATCAATCTCATCCCACTGCGATCGTTGATGACGACGCCCGGATAGGCGAAAATACTACAATCTGGCATTTCTCTCATATCATGGGAGGTGCTGTTGTCGGACAAAATTGTGTGATCGGACAAAATGTATTTATCGCCTCGGATTCCGTCATCGGAAATGGAGTGAAAATTCAGAATAATGTGTCTGTCTTTTCCGGAGTGACCTGTGAAGATGAGGTCTTTTTGGGGCCTTCCTGCGTGTTTACCAACGTGATAAACCCCAGAAGCGCCATTTCCCGGAAAAATCAATTCCTTAAGACGCTGATTAAAAAAGGAGCTTCCATCGGTGCAAATGCGACTATTATTTGCGGGCATACTGTCGGAGAATATGCAATGATCGGAGCCGGAAGCGTGATTACAAAAGATGTTCTTCCGTATGCTTTGGTTGCAGGAAACCCCGGAAAACAAATCGGATGGGTCGGTGAGTCCGGAAATCGTTTGAGTTTCGATGAAAATAATATCGCAATATGTGAAGAAACGGGAGATCTTTATAAATTGGAAAATTCAACAGTACGTAAAATTTTTTAATTACCTATATATGAAACAATCAATCAAAAAAGTTAGTGG
>JAIRZF010000023.1 GCA_031267385.1 Dysgonamonadaceae bacterium
GAGGCGTCGCCTTCGTAGCGTTTGTTTTCGAGGTTGGTACGGTTTCTCGGCAGGTTTTTCGTCGGTACGACGCAGTAAATGCCGTCACTGTCGATGTAACACGACATTCCCTTCACTTCTGTGCATACACGCCCGAAAGCGACCGGCACGGGGGCAGAAAAAAACACGCCTTCATAGGTATATCCGGACAGGGCGGCGCTGTCGTATCTCAGCGTCATGCCATATTTGGTTTCAAAATCTTTCAACACCTTGAGCACGGGCGTGCGGCGGATGTAGGTTTCCTTGACCCGTACCGTGTCCTCCCCGTTGTTCTGAGCATAACCGTGAAAACCGGCGGCCATTGCAAACAGCAGTATAAAAAATAGGATTCTCATCTTATTTGAATTTTTTGATGATTCAGTCTGTCTTATGCAAAAGAACAACGAAAAGCGCAGATATGGAAAAAGATTGGGTGAACGACGGAAACAAATCCGTATTCGGCATTGGCCGGGGTTGATTCCGCGATTCCTGTTAATATTGATGCCCTACCGGGCAACGAGACAAAGCATGCGTTGCCGGTAGGGCATCCATTTGTTAGAGCCTCACCCGTTCACCCATTTCACGAAAGCGAAGTCCATTCTATGAGGGATGTCTTTATTATAAGGATAGATACGGTAGTTGAATCTGAAAACTCCGGTTTCCGCAGCCTTTATTTTCCCTTCAAAGAACAATTTAGAACCCTCCTGTTTCACCAGATCAAGAGGAGCTATGCGGACGGTTTCTTTATTAGCCGCAGGATCATTGCCCAGGATTACAGCCTCAACGCCAAGATCGCCTTTCATGGCTTTTTTATCCAGAACGATCCGGATTGGATATTCATCACCGACCTGCATACCCTTTGCAAGCATATTTTCATCCTGTGTCACCGAAAGAATTTCAACCTGTTCCCAATGGGCGGCAACATCCTCTTTCCACGCCACAATATCTTTAGCCAGAGCGAAAGCGTTTGCCGACAATACTTGTGAACGGCTTGCGAGTTTAGAATAGAAACGATCGATATAGTCGTCTATCATTCGTTTTGTCGTATAATGAGGCGCAATCTGAGCGATAGAATTCTTGATATACTGTATCCATTCCGGAGAGTAGCCCTTACTGTTTTTGGCATAGTACAGCGGAATAATTTCATTCTCCAGCATCGAATAGATCGTTGCGGCGTCAAGCTCATCCTGATAAGCCTGATTGTCGTAAGTCCGTTTCTCGGTCAAAGCCCAACCGGCTCCCTGACGATAACCCTCATACCACCAACCGTCGAGAACAGAAAAGTTCAGCACTCCGTTCATCTCCGCTTTTTCACCGGAAGTGCCGGATGCCTCAAGCGGGCGGGTAGGGGTGTTCAGCCAGATATCTACGCCCGATATGAGGCGTTTAGCCAGTCGCATGTCATAGTTCTCAAGGAAGATGATCTTTCCGGAAAACTCCGGCATACGTGAAATTTCCACGATGTGTTTAATTAGCCCCTGACCTCCGCCGTCCGCAGGGTGAGCCTTACCCGTATAAATGAATTGCACCGGAAATTTAGGGTTGTTAACGATCCTGGAAAGCCGTTCCAGGTCGGTAAACAGGAGATGCGCCCGTTTGTACGTGGCAAAACGGCGTCCGAATCCAATCAACAAAGCATTCGGGTCTATTTTTTCCATGACGGATACCACTTTAGAAGGATCTCCCTGGTTTTTCAGCCAATTATCCTTGAACTGTTCACGGATATAATTCACAAGGCGGTTTTTCAGGGTTTGCCTGATTCCCCAGATTTCCTCATCCGCAACATGATAGATCTTTTCCCAGATGTCGGGATTAGATTGATCCTGGTAGAATCTCTTATCAAAGTGTTTCTCATAAAATCTGCGCCATTCGGAAGCCGCCCAGGTTGGCATATGCACTCCATTTGTGACATATCCCACGTGCAGTTCTTCAGGGAAATAGCCTTTCCATACGGGAGAGAACATCTTTTGAGAAACCAATCCGTGCAGTAAACTTACGCCATTGGCTTCCTGGCAGGTATTAAGAGCAAATACACTCATGGAGAACTTTTCGTTGGATCCCGGATTCTCTCTACCCATATCCATCAGTTCCTGCCATGAGATACCCAGTTTTTCCGGATACCCGTTCAGGTATTTATTGAGTAAACCCTCTTCAAAATAGTCGTGGCCTGCCGGAACCGGAGTGTGGCAAGTATATAATGACGAGGCTTTTACAACTTCCAGCGCCTGGTTGAAATTCAGGCTGTCGTCGTTGATATGATTGACCAGGCGTTGCACGTTAATCAAAGCGGCATGCCCTTCATTACAATGGTGGACTTGTTTCCTGATGCCTAATTTATTGAGCAGCAGGATTCCTCCGATACCCAGCAGAAATTCTTGTTTAATCCGGTTCTCCCAGTCGCCGCCATAAAGCTGGTGTGTGATGGAGCGGTCCCATTCGCTGTTCATTTCAAAGTCCGTGTCCATCAAGTACAGGCTCACCCGTCCGACGTTTACTTTCCATACATAAGAATAAACAGTGTGATTGGGACATGGCACTTCAAGGATCATCGGTTTGCCATCGCTGTTCAATACCTGTTCAACAGGAAGCTGTTCAAAATGTTGAGCCTCATAATTCGCGATCTGTTGCCCGTCCATCGACAGGGATTGAGAAAAATATCCGTAGCGGTACAGGAAACCTACAGCGCAAAGATCCACGTTGGAATCACTCGCTTCCTTGATGTAATCACCGGCCAGTACACCCAAACCACCGGAATATATCTTCAGGATGTTTGACAAACCATATTCCATACTGAAATATGCGACCGATGGTTTATTCTTATCGGGAGTAACATCCATGTATTCGCGGAATTTGGCATATACTCCTTTGACCTGGTTCATTAACCCTTCATCTTCAAGAATAGCCGCAATACGTTTGTACGAAAGGCGTTGCAGAAAAAGTACCGGATTGCCTTCCGTCTTTTTCCATAAACCCTTGTCGATAGCAATGAACATATCGGTGGCTTCATAATTCCATACCCACCACAAGTTGTGTGCGATCTCATCCAGTATCCTCAACTCCTGAGGAAGTTTAGAAAAGACATTGATCTCCTGCCAGGCAGGCTCGTTTGAGTAATTAGCTCTGATTTTCATATTTTTTACATTTAGTTGTTGACATTCATTTCCTTTTTGCCGCATTTTTCAAAGCGATGTGGTATGCTTCAAAGTAATATTTGATAAAGTGTTCCCAGGAAGCTTTCCCGGATAAAGTTTTGGCAGCTTTCCTTATTTTATCCTGTTCCGCTCTGCCCGAATGTAGATACGATGCCACGGCAGTCTTGATTTTTTCCGCCACCTCAAAATAATTAGTTTCCGTTCTCTCAATGACCTCGACGCCCCCGGATAGATCTTCCACATGACTTTCGTCCTTTGCCCAAAGCCCAAACCCGGTGAGGTTTGTCGTAATCGTCGGTATTCCGAAAGCAATACTTTCGAGCGGCGTGTAACCCCATGGTTCATAGTACGATGGAAAGACCGTTATATCCATCCCTATCAACAGGTCATAATAATGAATATTGAAAATGCCATCATTACCCGTCAGATAAGAAGGTACGAAAATCAGCTTTACAAACTCGTGTTCTTGATTTATGAAATCGAGGTAACGGAGGTATTGGCATATTTTGTCGTTTTGAGGTTCCACCAGATCGTGAGTATAATAAGGTGATTCCAGAGGAGTAGCAGCCTTGTCTTTCGTTGCCAGACGGTTTTGCAGATCCGCTCTTGGCCCGTTGTTCCATCCCGGTACCAGGATAAATGCCAGGACTTGTTTTTTATCCGTATTCGACCACCGGAAACGGTTCATCGCTTCAATGAAGACGTCGATCCCCTTATTCTTGTATTCATATCTTCCACCGATGGCGACCATGAGCGTATCATCATCGAAATACTCCCCGGTCAGCTTCCCGGATATTTCCAGCAATGCCTTTCTGGCTTTATTTCGTTTGGTTGCATAACCGGCTCCCTGAGGGACAAAATTGTCTTCAAAGCCGTTCGGAGTAATAACATCCGGCTTTTTGCACAAGAGTTGTTCACATTCTTTTGCCGTGATTTTACTCACTGTCGTGAAACAATCCACATTCCATGCCGCCTGTTTTTCGACGGAATGTTTCGCTTCCATATTCAACTCCCCCGCCATTTGATCCCCATTGTAAGCGTTGAAATAACCATACAAAGGCTTGTTATTTCCAGCGATGGAACGTCCGGTAGAAGTTGCATGAGTCGTAAAAAGAGTCCCTATCCGTGGGAGTTTATCTTTTACATACAAAGCGCCCATTCCAAGCATCCATTCATTAAAATGAGCGATTACTTTTTCGTTTTCGAGTTTGGTGAATTTATAAAAACTCTCGATGACAAGTCCGCAGGCATAAGCAAACACACACGATTCATCATAATCCCCGTAAGCCTGATGTGATTCGACTTTGAATTTCTCCCACATACAAGCGTAAATGTCATTCTTATGTTCAAGATAGGGCTTAAAATCCACCAGGATAGCGATCGGCTTTCCGGGAACATTCCAACGTCCGACACGGATTCTCAGATTCTCATTCTTTAGAGCGGATTCTTTCCAGTTCTTTAATAAAGAAGCGCTTTCTGTAAAATCGGAATCCTCTTTTTTCTGTCCTATATCCGGGCCGATAAAAAAGATTTTGTCTTTAAATACGTTCTGAAGAATGTGTGCTCTGGTAGATAAAACGGTGTAGATCCCTCCAACTTTATTACAAACCTCCCAACTTGCCTCAAAAATATAGTCAGGGCTCAATTTTCTTCCTTTTGCCATTCTGTTACGATTCTGAATTGAGCCCGTAAAGGTATGAATTAATCCCGGGAAAAACGAATAATAAGCTTAAAATTCAGGGTATTTAATAAATAATTGTTCGATCGTATAAAAGATATTAATACCTTTGTATCCTAAAAATGAAGATATGATCTTACCGGCGCTCTTGCTTCGTTTATTTGGATGGAAAGGTGTTGTTGACGTGGAAATCCCACCCAAATGCGTTATTTGTGTAGCTCCTCATACCAGCAATTGGGATCTTGTCATCGGAAGGTTATTCTATGCTTCCGTCAAAGGAAAACCTCATTTTTTAATGAAGAAAGAATGGTTTTTCTTTCCTTTGAACCATCTGTTTAAAGCTTTGGGAGGTATTCCCGTTGACAGGAAAAGAAAATCTTTTGTTACAGAACAAATGATTGAGGAATTTAATCAGAAAGATCATTTCCAGTTAGCCATATCCCCGGAAGCAACAAGAAAGAAGAATTCAAATTGGAAATCCGGTTTTTATTACATTGCTTTAGGTGCGAATGTTCCTATCTCACTGGCTCATATTGATTACGGACTCAAAGAAGTTGGTATCTGCCGGAATTTTTATCCGACAGGAGATGAAACGGTCGATATTGAAACCATCAAGCAATATTATAAGGACTTCATGGGAAAATTCCCCGAACAATTCAGTGTGTAAAATTCTATCGGAAAATTAAAATATGGATGTATTGAGAGTGAGCCTGGTACAGTCGACGGTATTCTGGGAAGATAAATCCCGGAATATAGAGCATTACGGCGCCTTATTGAAACCTCTGACGGGAAAAACCGATTTGGCCGTGTTGCCGGAGATGTTCTCTACCGGTTTCTCCGTGAATGGCAGTAACCACCTGGCCGAGACTAGAGAGGGGCGCACGGTCGAAATGATAAGAAAATGGGCGGAAGACTATCATTTCGCTATTTGCGGAAGTTTTCTTTCCGGTGAGAATGACAAATTATACAACCGGGGATTTTTTGTGACTCCCGAAGGAGATGCTTTCTTTTATGATAAACGCCATCTGTTCAGGATGGGAGATGAAAATAAAAATTTCACAGCAGGAGATAAGCAGTTGATTGTATCGTACAAAGGATGGAATATTTGTCTGATTGTTTGTTACGATTTACGTTTTCCCGTCTGGTCAAGAAATACGGCAAAAGCTTACGACCTGTTGATTTGTCCTGCCAACTGGCCTCGCGTCCGTAAGAATACATGGAATATTTTGTTGAAAGCCAGGGCTTTGGAGAATTATTGTTACGTGTGCGGTGTGAACCGGATAGGTGAGGACGGACATCATAATCATCATGAAGGAGAATCTCAATTGATTGATTTTAAGGGAGATGTCATAGCGTTTTGCGATCCTGACAAAGAAATGACGGCAACGGGGTTTCTTCAGAAAGAAGTTTTAGATCATTTCAGGGAAAAATTCCCGGTATGGAGAGATGCCGATGAATTTGAGGTCATTTTTCATCGTTAAAATCAAAGTCAAAATCAAAGTCGTCGATATAAACCGGATCATTGAATTCATCAAGACTCCGGCGATCTTTTTTAGTTGGCCGTCCTGTCCCTTTTGTCCAGTTGATAAAGCCGCTGATCTTTCCTAATTCCAGTATTTCATACT
The DNA here is from genome assembly GCA_031267385.1 of Dysgonamonadaceae bacterium. Taxonomy (GTDB): domain Bacteria; phylum Bacteroidota; class Bacteroidia; order Bacteroidales; family Azobacteroidaceae; genus BNXB01. Next base: position 6,474 of record JAIRZF010000023.1, read on the forward strand.
GCTCCGGAGGGGTGACATTCTCAAGATATTGAGGCACGAGCTTAGCTCCCATCCGGTTTTCTGTCAAATTCAGGACTTTGAAAGAATAGGTTACAGGAGGTTTCCGTACATCTATTACATCGCCGATCCTGATCATCCTTGAGGGTTTGATCGTTACGTTGTTGATAGAGACACGTCCTTTCTTACAGGCTTCGACGGCAATAGTTCTTGTTTTGAACATCCGTGTAGCCCACATCCATTTGTCTATTCTGACTTCGTTCATTTTTTATTGAACAGGTTCATTGTGGTATTGGCCCCCGCCAGACAAAAACTTTTAATCATTTCGATTGCTTTGTCGATGTGTTCGGAAATTTGCTTTTCTTCCTCCTGCGAAAATTCTCCCAGGACATAATTAATCTGTGTTCCTTGCAAAAAATCATTTCCGATCCCGAATCTGAGGCGATTGTATTCCTGAGTTCCAAGAGTGTCCTGAATATGTTTCAGTCCATTGTGACCGGCATCACTTCCCTTTGTCTTCAATCGTAAAGAGCCGAAAGGCAGGGCAAGATCATCGACTACAACCAACAAATTTTCGACCGGAATCTTTTCTTTTTGCAGCCAATAGCGTACGGCATTTCCGCTCAGGTTCACATATGTAGACGGTTTCAGCAGAATCAATTGTTTGTTCTTCAGCCGTAACCCGGCCACAAAACCATAACGTTTGTCTGCAAAAACAACATTGGACGCTTTTGCAATAGCGTCCAATATCATAAATCCTATGTTGTGGCGGGTATTTTCGTATTCGGTACCGATATTCCCCAATCCTACAATCAAATATTTCATACGTACACCGTCTTATTTCGCATGCCCGTTACGCCTGAATTTAGCTCCCCTTTGCTGCAGCTCCTCTGGCGGCACGGGTCAATTTCACAGCGCAAATAACATTGTCTTTAGCATTCAGCAGTTCCAGATTGGGGAAATTCAGTGAGCCGATTTGAATCGTTTTACCCAATCCGAGATCTTCGATATTGATGACCAGCTTTTCCGGAAAATCTTTATATAAACCTTTTACTTTCAGTTTTCTCATTTCAAGAGATAACTTACCCCCTGCTTTAACCCCTTCGGCCAAGCCTTCAAGAACAACGGGAATTTCCATCGTAATAGGTTTGTTTTCAGCTACCTGAATAAAATCTGCATGTAATAACTGATCGCTAACCGGATGGAATTGAAGATCTTTTAATATTGCAAT
>JAIRZF010000045.1 GCA_031267385.1 Dysgonamonadaceae bacterium
TGCAGGTACGCGGACTGACGCCGGGCAAAACGTTCGCTGTCTACAATGTGTCCGGCCAGCTGATCTACAGCGGCAGGGCAACTGCACAGGAACAACGAGTTCCGCTTAATGTGCGGGGAATTTATATTGTAGCGTCCGGCAATCAACGCGTAAAAGTAGCGTATTGACATTTACCCCCACTGGCGCGTGCCGAAAGTACTTTGCACCCCTGCACGACGGTTTCCGCATGTCCGGAAAGTACTTTGCACCGTTTTATTTTGGGAGAAAAAAAAACCCGGGCTTGAGAAAGTCCGGGCTTTTTTGTAACAATGTACATCATTTCATTTCATTTTTTTGCATCCGGTTTTACAGGTAAAATTTTTTTCATTAATTCTACAAAAATAGCAGCCATTCGCTGTTGGATATATGACTGTTCTCCCCTGATGGGATGAAAACCGTATTTGACATCGTTGATAATCTGCGTATCAGTCGAATAAATCAAACTGACCGGCTGACCTGTAACCGGATTGGGTGTAAAGTCCGAAAAACCGATATATTTATCAAATTCCACTAACGGGAAACCCCACTTGGCAGCCAGTTTGCGGATACTGGAGTTGTATGTCTCGCGCACATCATGCCAATCGGTACAAAGTACCACTACAACAGGTTTTCCCGTCAGAGTACCGTAATACTTCGATTGAGGGTTGTTTCTCAATTCATAACACTCGGTAATGTATCTTTTGATCACATAATCATAAGCGATCGCATAATTATCCCTGTTGAAAGGAGTGGGATAATCTTTGTAATTGGATTTTAATGTGGCTTCATCAAACACATCTCTGTTGTGTACCTGCATAATGACGAAAGCATCCATATTTTCCAGTTCTTCAGGAGAATAAAGTGTTCCTTCAATCATTCTGTTCGCAGAATTCGCTATTGCTTCACCGCCAACAGCCCGGTTGACCGGTTGCGCATTCAGTTGCCTGCAAGCCATTTCAAACCAGGTATTTTCACGGGATGCAAAAGAAGCTCCTGTCATAAAAATGCGGTAAGAAATGGAATCCTGATTGTTTGTGGCATTTATATTCAGACAAAAAGCAAGACAAATACAAAGAAAGAACATGTTTTTCATTGTCGATTCATTTAAAATTAGTACCTTTATTATTTAAGCAACATTCGTATTTATTCTCAGACTTGTAATTCAAATGCCAAAGGTAATAAATTAATACTTATCTATAACCGGTCATTAAAAAAAATAAAAATCAGGTCGTAAAATGAATACTTTTGACTAATTTTGTTTTTTAATCATGTAATAAACGAAAATCCATGATCACTGATATTCGACCTTTTAGTCAGCAACTTTCCAATCCAAAATTCGATAATCCCAAAGATCTTGTCGCCTGGATGGGTGCAATCCAGGCCCAGGATTACAATATGTCGAAATGGGCTGTTGGGATCCGTTTAAAATCAGGAAATATCCCGGATATTGAAGATGCTTTGAAAAAAGGAGAAATCCTGAGAACTCATGTTATGCGTCCGACCTGGCACCTGGTCACTGCCGAAGATATTCGCTGGATGTTGAAATTATCAGCCGGACGCGCAAGATCGGCAATTCAAAGTTACAGCAAATCCCGGGGAATATCGGAAGATACTCATATCAAATGTAATTCTCTGATCGAAAAAATACTGGAAGGAAATAAGTCCCTGACTAAGCAGGAAATAGGAGAAAAACTGATACAGACCGGAATTATACCGAATATGGAAGGGATGAATCATGTCATGTTCCGGGCTGAAGCTGATGGGATTATTTGCAGTGGTGTTGATAAGAATAAAAAGGCGACTTATGCATTACTTGAAGAACGTGTTCCTCCTGCAAAAGAACTTCATAGGGAAGATGCCCTGGCAAAACTGGCGAGAAATTATTTTCGCAGTCATTCTCCCGCAAGCTTACAGGATTTCGCATGGTGGTCAGGACTTCCAATCACTGAAGCCAGACAAGCCATCAATTCAATATCGCCGGAACTGGTTGCAGATAAATTTGCTGCAGAAAATTTACTTGTTCACGAATCGTACAACAATGCAATTCAACCCGGCGAGGGTTTGTTCTTCCTGCCGTCATACGACGAATATCTGATCAGTTATAAAGACAGGACTTCAGTCCTTGATCCGGAACATCATCCCAAAGCATTTTCCAATAACGGAATATTTCATCCCGTCATCATGTATAAAGGTAAAATCGTCGGGAATTGGAGAAAATCAATTAAGAACGGCGAATTGAACTTTGAAACATCATTTTTTGATTCTAAACTCAATATAAATAAGAACTTACTATTCGAAGCGGAAAATCGGTACAGGGATTTTCTTCTTAAAATAAACAAGAAATAGTCACCTGTCTAAAAAAAACATCATACATTCCATCTCTTCATAAAATATTTTTTCTTTTCGATTGTCTTCATAGGTAGAGAGCTCTTCTTCAACAACAATCAGATATGAACAAGAAAAAATTAAAAACAATCGCCCTTTCATTTTTACTTCTATGCGGCTTTAATGGAAACGCACAAGACAAATGGCCTGTAACTCTCAATTTGCAGGAATGTTTGCAATATGCTCTGCAAAACAGTTACGAAATACATAAGTCGAAATTCGATGCAGGAGAATCCGAAGCGGCGCACAACGAGGCAAAAAGCGGCTTATTGCCGCAAATATCAGGTTCGGCCTCTATGACAAACAACATCAAGTTACCAGCCATGTTGATGCCCGGAGATTTTTTCGGGATGCCGGGCGAATATATCGGCGTTGAGATGGGCGCTAAATACAATGCCGTTGCAGGGATTGATTTAGAACAAGTGATATTCGATGCGGGATTATTTACCGGAATAAAAATGAGTAAAAACGCCCGTGAACTTGCTTCGTTGAAAGAAAAGATGAGCCAAGAAGAACTGATCTATCATATAGGCAACACTTTTTATGACATCATGTATTCCCAAAATTTTCTGAAAAACAACATCAAAACACTTACCATTATGGATTCCATTTACAGAAAAATGGAATTACAAGTGGCGCAAAACATTACCCGCGAGATTGACCTGAACCGTATGAAAGTGAATATCAGCAATATGAAAGTTGAAATTCAGAAAACGCATGCGCTCCTAAGTCAGCAGATGAATTATTTGAAAGTGCTGATGGGTATGCCTTTGGAATACGATTTTCGACTAAGCGGAAATATGGAATTATCGCCGATGGAACATGTATCATTTTCCAATACTGCAAACAATTTATCCGAAAAAACCGAATTGCGGATACTCCATAATGAAAAAACAACAACCGAATTAGGAATAAAACAATTGAAACAAACGTATATTCCTACATTATCGTTTTTCGCCTCTACCGGTTACAATTTCGAAAATGAAAAACTAACATTGAGCGATAGTAAATTCTGGTCTAACGGAACGGCTTTCGGCGTAAGATTATCAGTTCCTGTTTTCGATGGGAGGACAAAACATCATAAAATTCGCCAATCCCAATTCCAGCTAAGGAAAATAGAAGAAGATATAAAACAGCAACAGCAAACCTTGCAAAGCGACCTGCAAAATGCCCGTCGTCAGCTGCAAATAAGTTTCCAATCAGCCGGCGCTCAACAAGAGAATATGGGCGTAGCCGAAAAATCGTATAAACAAGGCGTCATGCTTTACGAAGGAGGATTGTACAGCATTACCGACCTGCTCGATACCGAAAAATCATTTCGGGAAGCGCAATCGGCCTATGTTTATGAATTATCAAATTATCACAAAAGCATCCTTGAACTGAAAAAATCCGAAGGGACGCTGAACACATTATTAAATCAGTAAAAACAAAAAATATGAAGACAAAAACAAATATCAATATCCTAATCGTCGTATTAGCGATAGGATTGGCCACTTGGAAATTGATGGCTAATAAGCGGGAAATGGACGAAGTATCCGCACGCTCGTTGATCGTAAATCCGACAGTGCCTGTAAGGATAGAATCGGTCAAAAAACAAGGATATGCAGGCGACATCCGGGTGGACGGGCGCATACAGGCTGCAAATGAAGTGGTATTGTACTCAAAAGTGCAAGGCATCGTTTTGAAGAAATATAAAAAAGCAGGAGACCGTGTCAATAAAGGAACCGTGATAGCGCAGGTTGAAAATAATGTCATTAAGGAATCCCTTGGACTTGCTAAAATGAATCTTGCCGGCGCTGAAACCGATGTAGAGCGTTATAAGAAGTTGACCGAAGCCGGAGCTGTAACTCAACGCGAATACGAATCCATTCTGATTACTTGTCGAGAAGCGCAACGGACGGTAACCGAATTGCAAGACCAACTAAACAATACAACGCTGGTATCTCCTATCAACGGTATTCTCGAAACGGATTATTTTGAAGAAGGAACTTTACTTACGCCGGGAAGTCAGGTCGCCGACTTTGTTGACCCCTCGCAACTGAAAGCAGTCGCCACTGTTTCCGAAAGCGATATTTACGCCATACGCAAAGGCGATAAAGTCCTCCTCACTACCGATGTGCTTGCAGGACAAGAGTTTGCAGGTATAATAGATGTAATCGGTTCCAAAGGAAATTCGCTGTTAAACTATCAACTTGAAATAAAAATCACCGACAAAAAGGCCGGAATACTAAAAGCGGGCATGTATGCGTCAGCCCGGATTATGATTGATAAAACTACCTCCGATGCAGAACTGATGATAAACCGTTCGGCTATTATAGAAAGCCTGAAAAATCCCGAAGTGTATGTCGTGAAGGGAAATAAGGCTTATAAGCAAAAAATTGCCGTTGGCAAAGCGCTTGATAACTACGTAACGGTTAAGAGCGGGCTGGGAGAGGGCGATTGTGTAGTTGTCGCCGGACATATCAACCTGATAGATGGTCGTGATATCGAAATAATCCAATAATACTATTCATTAATTTATATATCATGAATCTGTTAAAATTAATCATAAAACGTCCTACAATCGTAGTTGTACTATTCATTCTGTTTGTAGGAGCCGGTTTGATGTCGTTGGGACGACTGAATCAGGAACTTTTTCCACACATGGATATGCCGCTCATCTCTATTGCAACCGTTTATCCCGGAGCAAATCCGGAAGAAGTAGAAAGTTCCGTATCCCAAAAGATAGAAGATGCCATATCATCCCTTGAAAATATTAAACAGATAAATACGACCTCAATGGAAGGCTTTTCGTATGTGATGGTTAATCTCAAGGACGGAACGGATGCCAACATGGTGGCGCAAAAAGCCCAACGCAAGGTTACGGCAATACGCAGCGACCTCCCGGTAACCGTAAGAGAACCTTCGGTAGATGTCTTCGATATTAATGATATGCCGATTATGACTTTAGCCGTAACAGCCAATCTCAGCGACACGGAATTATACGACATTGTAAAAAACGATATATCTCCGCTTTTTGAACAAATACAAGGTGTTGCACGCATCAATCTGATGAGTGGACGTGAACGCGAGATACAGGTAGATATTGACGAAAAGCGTTTGGCTGCATACGGAATGAGCATTTCCGAAGTTTCTTCCATACTGAACTTTTCCAACACCGATTTCCCTGCCGGAAAAATAACGAATGACGAAAAACAAGTATTTATTCGCCTGTCGGGGAAGTTCCAAACAATCGGCGATATAGAAAACATTATTCTGAAAACCTTGCCCGACGGTTCTATCGTAAAAGCGTCGGATATAGCATCTATCTATGACGGTCAAAAAGATATCGAAACCATTACGCGATACAACGGCGTAAATGCCATCGGCATATCCGTATTGAAACAATTTGATGCAAATACCGTCAATGTATCAAGCGAAATACAAGAGGTAATTGCGCAAACCGAAAGTAAATATAAAGACAAAGGAATATCCTTTCAGATTGCCTACGACGGCTCCGGGTTTACGCGGGAAGCGACCCATTCGGTTGTCAAAGACCTTTTTTGGGCTATCTTGTTTGTTGCGTTGGCCATGTTGCTCTGTTTGCATAGCGTTCGTAATGCGTTGATTGTGATGATAGCTATTCCCGTTTCGTTGATTTCCACGCTGGCGGTTATGTATCTTGCCGGAGCGTCGTTCAACCTGATGTCTCTCATGGCATTATCGCTGGTAATCGGTATTTTGGTCGACGACTCCATTGTTGTTATCGAAAACATACACCGTCATCTCGAAATGGGTAAAACCAAAGTACAGGCAACGTTTGACGGAGTGAAAGAAATAGGCGGTTCTGTCATCACCCTGACGTTAGTATTAGTCGTTGTTTTCCTACCGATGATTTTTCTTAGCGGTATAATGGGCAGTTTCTTCGGACAATTCTCGCTCGTTGTTGCAGTCGCTGCGCTGATTAGTTTGCTCGTTTCACTCACCATTATTCCTTCGCTCACCGTCCGTTTCGGGAAATTGGAAATCATTGGTCCAAAAAGTATTTGGGGAAAACTTGCCGGATGGATAGAGAAGCTTCTGACGGGTTTAGGACTTAAAATGAGAAACCTGCTGGAATGGTCGTTGAGCCATAAACTTCTGACTTTCGGCGTTACGCTTTTACTGATTTTATCTTCTTTCAGCCTTTTATTCACGGGAATAATCGGAACGGAATTTATGGAAGCAGGCGACCGTGGCGAATTTTACGTGAGACTAAAAATGCCGAAAGACGCCACCCTCGAACAAAGCAATCTCGTCACCTTGCAAACCGAACAGATTCTGAAACAGCAAGCTTTGGTAACCGGTCTTTTTACGACCGTAGGAGTGGAGGCGAACGGCTCTGTCGAAGCAAACAAAGCCGAAATCAATGTCAAAATGGTACCTTACAATGAACGGAATGTGTCCGACAGGGAATATGCCCGGCAGATAAAATTGCTTTTGCAACAATATATCGTCGATACCGAAGTTACAGCCGTTCCGGTAGATATTTTCGGCGGTAGCGACGATGCGCCTATCGAAATGTACGTGATGGGCGATCATATGGACGAGATACTTTCCGCCTCAAGCCTGATTATGGACAAGATGAAAACGATACCCGGCGTTTCGGACATGCGGATATCGGTCGAAGCGGGTAATCCCGAAGTGAACGTTACGCTGAACCGGGAGAAAATGGCAAGGCTCGGCGTGTCTCAACTAGCCGTTGGCGAAGCGCTCAATTATTCTTTTACAGGGAATACGGATATTAAATTCCGCGATAACGACAGGGAATACGACATCAATATCCGCCTCGACAAATATAACCGCAAAAGCAAAGCCGA
>JAIRZF010000138.1 GCA_031267385.1 Dysgonamonadaceae bacterium
TCTTCTGGTGTAAACCGGGCTATCTCTGCCGCCCTGAACAACATATCAAATACTCTTCCCTGCAACTCCACCGGACGGTTCTCCAGCCTGGATAAATGCTTCAACAAATAAATCCAACGTTCAAAATTACTCACAAGTTCATCCTGCCGTTTATTGAATTTGCGAAGTTCCAGTAAAAAATACGTAAACTTATCGTAAAATACCTCTTTAGTCCGGAAATCAATCAGTTTCACTTCTTGATAATATTCCGGTTGTTCGTCCAACGACTCGAAATCCAGAATCGCAATTGTATAAACCGGTGCCAACTTGTACTTCCATTTCTCTCCCTTGAGCGCCTGTTCCTGAATCGGAAACGTCGAATAATAGACGCAACGATCCTTGAAATAAGTCTGACGCGCTATTTGCATTTCGACTATGAAATACCCAAACTCGTTTTTACAGTAAATATCAAACACCGCGCTCCGGTCTTCTTTCTTCGGCCCCCAATGCGACTCGGGAAGATATTCCAACCCGGTGATTTCTCCCTCTTCCTGAATGACTTCGTTCAGAAAATCAATCAGTAACTCTTTGTAGGCCTCTGTTCCAAACAATTTGTGAAATCCAAAATCCGTTAACGGATTCAGGTACTTCGAACGAAACATAAAATTTTCCATATTATTACGGTTTTGTTAAACAATCCATAAAGATACGAGTTTATTTCGAGAAATCAATACCTGAGGAGGGAATTTTCAATGAGATCGTCGAAGTCATTAAAACAAAGGGCACTCCATAAACACGAAATGCCCTTTTTATTTTTGGATGATCCCTTTCGGAATTAAACTCTTTTTTCTTTGATACGAGCTTTCTTACCGGTAAGTTTACGCAGGTAATACAATTTAGCACGACGTACTTTACCAACTTTGTTCACTGTAATGCTGTCGATAAATGGAGAATCCAGCGGAAAAATACGCTCGACGCCAATATTTTCAGACATTTTACGAACTGTGAAACGTTTTTTATCAGTATGACCGGCGATTTTGATCACCACGCCACGGTACTGCTGAATACGTTCTTTATTACCTTCTTTGATCCGATAGGCCACCGTCACAGTGTCGCCACTCTTGAATGCAGGATGTTCTCTCTTCGTTGCGAACGCTTCTTCTGCAATTTTAATTAAGTCCATGTTTATTAAGCTTATTTATATTATTCGAAATCGCAATATGCACGAGCAACACGTTTCTTCTCGTCAGAGATTGCGTAAAGCGGGCACAAAGTTATGATATATTTCGCAGTATGCAAAATATATCTTTAAAAAAATCGGATTACCTATCTCTTCTTTCCTGACGCTGTTCTGCTTCCGGACGAGGCACCAATGCTTTACGGGATAATTTAAACTTACCGGTTTTAGGGTCGACATCCACCAATTTCACCTCGATCATGTCTCCTTCTCTGATTCCGGCTTCTTCGACCGTTTCAAGACGTTTCCAGTCGATCTCGGAAATGTGAAGCAAGCCATCTTTTCCCGGAAGGAATTCCACAAAGCAACCATACGGCATGATAGAGCGTACTTTCCCCTCGTAAACCTCTCCTACTTCGGGAACGGAGACAATCCCTTTGATCTTGGCTAAGGCAGCATTGATCGCCGTTTTGTTATTGGCAGAAACTTCCACCCGTCCGCAACCGTCAATCTCTTCAATCGTGATCGTTGCTCCTGTTTCTTCCTGCATTCCCTGAATGATCTTTCCACCGGGACCGATTACAGCTCCAATAAATTCTTTCGGAATGATCAGTACCTCAATGCGTGGCGCATGTTCTTTCAGATCAGGACGAGGTTCTGAAATGGTTTCAAGTATTTTATCCAAAATATGCATACGACCTTCTTTAGCTTGGTTCAAGGCTTTTTCCAGAATCTCATATGAAAGTCCGTCCACCTTGATATCCATCTGGGTCGCTGTGATCCCGTCACGTGTTCCTGTTACTTTGAAATCCATATCTCCCAAATGGTCTTCATCACCTAATATATCGGAAAGAACGGCAAAGTTTTTTCCTTTATTTTCGGAAATCAATCCCATGGCAATACCGGAAACCGGTTTTTTCATTGCAACTCCGGCATCCATCAAAGCCAGTGTGCCGGCACAAACGGTAGCCATTGAAGAAGAACCGTTTGATTCCAGGATATCAGATACAATACGTATGACATAAGGATAATTTTCAGGGAGCATCCCCTTGAGTGCGCGGTGAGCAAGGTTTCCATGACCGACTTCACGACGTCCTACTCCACGCTGAGGCTTTGCTTCTCCGGTAGAAAAAGGAGGAAAATTATAATGCAGCATGAAACGTTCTTTATCCCTGCACAAGACATCATCTACAATCTTTTCATCGAGTTTTGTTCCCAAAGTAACTGTCGATAACGACTGGGTTTCTCCACGGGTGAAGATCGATGAACCGTGAGGGCCGGGCAAACAATCGACTTCCGACCAGATAGGACGAATCTCGGTTGTTTTACGACCATCCAAACGAATTCCTTCATCCAGGATACAACGCCGCATCGCTTCTTTTTCCACATCGTGGTAATATTTGCCGATCAAGGCAGCTTTTTCGCCCAATTCTTCTTCGGTGAATTGGGTTTTATATCCTTCAACGACAGCAGCAAAAGCGTCACTACGCTCATGCTTGGAAGAGCCGGATTTTGCGATCGCATATACTTTATCGTAACATTTTTTACGAACATCTTTACGAAGCTCTTCATCATTCACTTCATGACAATATTCCCGTTTCATGGTTTTGTCGACGGCTTCAGCCAATTCCAACTGAGCCCGGCATTGTTCTTTGATGGCGTCGTGAGCTACTTTGATGGCGTCAAGCATTTCAACTTCAGAAACCTCTTTCATTTCGCCTTCAACCATCATGATATTGTCGATAGTCGCACCAACCATGATATCCATATCGGCTCTTTCAAGTTGTTCGAAAGTCGGGTTGACAATGAATTTACCATCCACACGAGCCACACGGACTTCAGAGATAGGCCCGTTGAAAGGAATATCAGATACGGCTAAAGCGGCAGATGCGGCCAATCCGGCCAGCGCATCCGGCATATCTTTGCCGTCGGTGGAATATAATATTATGTTTACAAAAACTTCAGCGTGAAAATCGTCCGGAAATAATGGACGTAAAGCACGGTCAACCAAACGACAAGTCAGGATCTCATAATCCGAAGCGCGTCCTTCTCTTTTCATAAATCCGCCCGGAAAACGTCCGATTGCGGAAAATTTCTCTTTGTATTCAACTTGCAGCGGCATGAAATCAACACCTGGATTTGCATCTTTGGCGGCACAAACGGTAGCCAGCAAAACGGTATTATTCATACGTAAAACCACCGAACCGTCAGCCTGCTTGGCTAACTTTCCGGTTTCCAGAGTAATGGTGCGCCCATCACCCAAATCAATCGTCTTGACAATAGGATTAATCATAAATAATCTTTCTAAAATATATATCTTCTACATAAAATCGCACAAAGATAATGAAAAAATCCATATATTTGCCGGATAATTGCATCTGTATGAAAAAAGGTCTTAAAATACTGTTAACAATTATTGTTGCTTTGGGTTTTCTGTTTCTGATGTATAAATTACTCGGAAAAGACAGTAACAAGTTTACCGTGGAAGGAAATATTGTCGAAGCAACCAATAAAACAATGTATTTCGAACATGTCGGAACAACGGTGAGCGCTCTTGATTCGGTTGTCCTGAATGAATCGGGGAAATTTAGATTCAGACAACCCAACCCGGGAGAGCCTGATTTTTACCGTCTGAAACTTGACGGACAGTTGATCAACATCGCTATCGACAGTACCGAAACAATCAAAATTCAATCGAGCGCATCCAATTTTGCGCAGGGATATACCGTTGAAGGTTCGGATGAATGTACTAAAATCAAGGAGTTGACAATGATGCAACTTGAAGCCAGCGTTGCATATAACAAACTTCGTAAAGGGTACAACGACAAACGTATTACCGTCGACGAGTACATGGAACAGATCCGGCCGGTACTCGACAAGTATAAAGAAAATGCAAAGAAATACATCTATGCAAACCCAAAATCTTCGTCTGCATATTTTGCTTTATTACAACAAATAAACGATATGTTGATCTTTGATCCGTCCGACAAGGAAGATTATAAGGCATTGGGCGCTGTTGCCACCAGTTGGAATCAGTTTTATCCGGAAGCCAGCCGTTCAAAACAATTGTACACAATGGCTATACAGGCTTTGAAATCCATCCGGGGTGAACGTCCCGTCGAATATGATATTACGGAAAACAACACCCATTTCGAGATAAAACTACCGGATATCGAAGACAAGGAAATATCCCTGTTTGAATCGTGTAAGAATAAGGTGACTCTTATTGATTTTACAGCTTACCAGATGAAAGGCTCTCCCGAACACAACATGATCTTGAACTTGTTCTACGAAAAACAGAAAGCCAAAGGCTTCGAGATATTCCAGGTATCGCTTGACGCCGATGAACATTTCTGGAAAAATTCGGCGGTTAATCTACCCTGGATCTGTGTACGCGACAGAAGATCAATGTATTCTCAATTTGCATTGAATTACAATGTAAAAGAATTACCTGCCGCGTTCCTGTTAAACCGGGACGGCGAAGTTGTAAAACGGATAGAATCGTTTGAGAATCTGGAAAAAGAAATCGGAGGGTTGTTGAAATAAAATTTATAAATTTCCATTTGATGACGTGCATTTGATGATTGTATGTTGTAAAGCATCCGAAAATATTTGACAAATATAAAAAAAAGGCTTACCTTTGTAGAAGATTTAGGTGAAGCAAGAGGAGTTCCGGTCTTTAGGCCGGAATTCTTTTTGTTTTAGATATTTATTTGGGAACTATTTTAGAATGATGTCCCGTAAAGGCCTAAAGCGAAAAATGTAAAAACTTAAAACTTATATATCATGGCAGTAAGTTACATGACTGAAGATGGCTATAAAAAATTGCTCGGAGAAGTCAATTATCTTGAAACGGTGAAACGTCCGGAGATATCCAAACAGATAGCGGAAGCCCGTGACAAGGGTGATTTATCGGAAAATGCAGAATATGATGCAGCAAAAGAGGCTCAGGGTATTCTTGAGGCTAAAATTGCTCAATTGAAAGAATTGGTCGCCAGCGCTCGCCTGATAGACGAGAGCCAGATTTCCACTGACGCCGTCCAGATATTGAACAAAGTTAAACTCCGCAACACAAAGAATAACCAGGAAATGGCTTATACACTGGTGGCAGAAAATGAGGCGAACCTGAAAGAAGGTAAAATTTCGGTTAATACTCCGATTGCGAAAGGACTTTTAGGGAAAAAAGTGGGTGATATTGCTGAAATCCGGGTACCGGCCGGGATGTTGACTTTTGAAATTATAGAAATATCAATTTAAGTAATCATGACTATTTTCAGTAAAATTATAGCCGGCGAAATTCCGTGCTATAAAATCGCGGAGGAGGATCGTTTTTTTGCTTTTCTGGACATCAATCCGTTAGCTAAAGGTCATACGTTAGTCGTACCAAAGCAGGAAACCGACTATATCTTTGATTTGGATGAAGATACTCTGTCCGGAATGATCGTTTTTGCCAAACGAGTAGCAAAAGCCATTGAGGAAACTATTCCCTGTAAACGTGTCGGACTGACGGTGATCGGATTGGAAGTGCCGCATGCACATATTCATCTGGTTCCTATTAATAAGGAATCGGATATTTATTTCGGAAGTCCGAAATTGAAACTTGAAAGTGAAGAGTTTCAAATCATCGCACAAAATATCTCCAAGAATTTCAAATAATTTCTGTGTCATGAACATATGAAATACTCTATTGAACAAATTGCCCGGATCATCTCATCCGACAGACCTATCCGGACACATGCCGACATCCGGCTACTTCTGACTGACAGCCGGTCCTTGTTTGAACCCTCCGAAAGCCTTTTTTTCGCTTTGGTAACGAAGCATAACGACGGGCATAAATTCATCGAACAACTTTATAACAAAGGTGTCCGGAGTTTTGTCGTGCAATATTTACCGGAAAATGAAAGCGCCATGCCTGAGGCAAATTTTTTACCGGTAAATAACAGTTTATCGGCCCTGCAACAATTAGCTTCGTTCCACCGGAAACAGTTCAAATTACCTGTGATCGGCATTACAGGTAGTAATGGAAAAACAATTGTAAAGGAATGGCTTTACCAATTATTACATAAAGAGTTCAATATAGTCCGGTCGCCACGTAGCTACAACTCTCAAATCGGAGTTCCCCTGTCGGTGTGGCAGTTGAACGAAGAATCTGAGTTGGGAATATTTGAGGCCGGGATTTCTATGCCGGGAGAAATGTCACATTTGGAACCGGTGGTCATGCCAAACATCGGCTTATTTACCAATATCGGGGATGCACACCAGGAAAATTTTACTTCCCTGGAAGAAAAATGCCGGGAAAAACTGGAATTGTTCAGACATAGCGAGGTCATTATATATCATTCCGATAATCTGATCCTCGACCTTTGTATCAGAGAAAGGTATCCAGAGAAGCACCGGGTCAGGTGGTCTTTTTCCGATAATCAGGCGGATCTGTTCATCAAAAAAGTACAAAAATCCGGAGAAGGAACGGATATTTCATATGTTTTTAAAAATAAGGAAGATAATTTGTATATTCCTTTCACGGATGAAGCTTCCGTCGAAAATGCAGTATTGTGTCTTGCAACTTCTCTCTACTTAAATCCGGGACTTCAAAACCTGAAAGGGCGTTTTGCCCTTTTGGAATCGGTAGCCATGAGATTGAACGTAAAAAAAGGGATACACAACAATATCATTATCAATGACACTTATAACTCCGACATCAATTCTTTGGCTATCGCTCTGGATTTCATGTCCCGCCGATCGCTGGACAACAAATTGATACCGGTACTCATCCTTTCCGATATTCTTCAATCCGGGACAGAGGCTAAACTATTTTACGGGAAAGTATCGGAACTACTGGAACAGAAACACGTCTGCCAACTGGTAGGTATCGGACCGGAACTGATGAAAAATGCAGATCTCTTTTCATTGGAAAAAGCATTTTTTCACAGTACGGAGGAATTCCTCAACTCCGGGATGTTGAATAAATTTTCGGACTCCATAATCCTGATCAAAGGATCGCGCAGTTTCCAGTTTGAACGAATCACGGAACAACTTGAGGAGAAAGTTCATCAGACGGTACTGGAAGTTGATTTGGATGCTATTATTCATAACTTTAAATATTTTAAAGCCGGATTGAAACCGGAAACAAAAGTCATTTGTATGGTCAAAGCTTTTGGTTATGGCGTGGGATCGTACGAACTTGCAAAAACTTTGCAGGATCAGGGATGCGATTATCTGGCTGTGGCTGTAGCCGACGAAGGGGGAGAACTCCGCCACGAAGGAATCACGATGCCTATTATGGTCATGAATCCGGAAATGCACGCTTTCAGTACACTGTTTGACTACAATCTGGAACCGGAAGTGTATAGTTTTGGTATTCTGAATGAGCTTATCAAAGAGGCCGGACGACGTGGAATAACAAATTATCCGGTTCATATCAAGCTAAATACAGGAATGAACCGCCTGGGATTCGATCCCGGGGACATCCGTCAATTGGCAGAAATCCTGAGATCTCAACAAGCGATCAAAGTCCGTTCCGTATTTTCGCATCTGGCGGCAAGCGATTCTTCTGAATACGATAATTTTACCCGGCTACAGATGCAGAAATTCGCAGCTTTGTCAAGCGAACTCGAATCGTTGCTGATTTATCCCCTGGCAAAACACCTTCTTAATTCCGCCGGTATGGAACGGTTTCCCGAATTCCAACAAAACATGGTACGGCTTGGAATCGGTCTGTACGGTATATCCGTCGTAAATTCTCAGGCGCTGAAACCTGTGGCAACTCTCAAAACCCGGATCCTGCAAATACGTGATGTCAAAGCGGGAGAAACTATCGGTTATAGCCGTTCCGGAGTAATTTTCAGGGATTCTAAGATCGCCTGTTTGCCCATTGGTTATGCGGATGGGCTGGATCGTCACCTGGGAAACGGGAATACATCTTTTTTTATCAATGGGAAATTATGTCCTACAATCGGCAATATCTGTATGGATATCTGTATGGCGGATGTAACGGAAACTCATGCGAAAGAAGGTGACGAAGCTATTATTTTCGGAAAAGAAATTTCTATTTCTCAACTTGCCGAAAAACTGGAAACCATTCCGTACGAAATATTAACATCCATTTCTCCGCGCGTAAAAAGAGTCTATTTTAGGGAATAAACAAAAAATCGTTACCTTTGCACCGGATTTTAAATAACTAAATTATGGCATTTAATCTTTTAAAAGGTAAAAGAGGTATTATTTTCGGGGCATTGAATGATCTGTCCATTGCGTGGAAAGTAGCTGAGAGAGCTGTAGAAGAAGGTGCGA
>JAIRZF010000160.1 GCA_031267385.1 Dysgonamonadaceae bacterium
CTGCCCCGCTTAAACAGGCGTCAAATCAAACGAATCTATCAGCTTGGATAAAACGGGATTCCTTTTCACCATATCGGAAACAGCCTTAGAAGCATCCGTTTTCGATATCACAATTTTGTTATCCCCAACTTCCACCTTAACAAAATCTCCGGGAGAAAATCCAAACTCCATCAAATACTTCCCCTTAAGATTAATCCCCGGCACATATCCCGATGCCTGGGGCAAATTACAAACCTTTAACAGTTTTTCCATACGCCTGTTTGCAGTTACTTTCTTTGCCATTGTCTTAAAAAATTTAAATTGTTAATACCCGGGGATTATCTTCCCCTTTTGCCAGCATAAAGATACAACTATTTATTCATCTGTGCAACAGGTAATTAAGCAACAAAAACATCAAAATCAACACACCGAAAAGGAACACCCGAAATCAAATACACACCTCCCGGCCACGCCTATAAAACTTTTTTTTTGACCTGAAAGTCCAATTTTCAATAAAACAGCCTTAAATACCTGTAATGCAATCCATTACCAGGCATAAAGCATAAATATTGTTAAACTTTTCCCGAATCTTCCGCCTTTCAAAAACATAAATCACTGAAAAATAACCCGTTCAAAGGTGGAAAATTGAAAAATTTCCGCCTTTTGACACGGAAGAACCGGCCGTCCCCTGCCCGTGCGTTTGTAATTACCTCCTGAAAATTCGCCTTATATGATTTGACTTTCGAGAAAACGAATCGCCGCATCCGTCAGTTCCGGGCATGAAACAGCAAAGCCCCGCAAGGTAATTACGGGGCTTTCGTATAAGGTAATTACAATATCCGTCAGTCGATAAATGCGCTTACAACGAACCCGGCGGACTCGAACTGCGGGAACCTGTTCATGCCGATAAAAAGCGTATCCCATGCGTCCGTTCCGTCCGTGCGGTACTCCAGTTTATCCTCTTCCGTTTCGGCAAGCTTCTCGCCCAGTTTGTCTTTCTTGAATCCTTCCGGGCCGTTTCGAGTTCCGGCCTGCTGCATTGCCAGGAGCAGCGCCTCGTTGTTTTCTTCATTGAACAGCGGTAACAGTCCGGACTGTCCGGTAAACGCCCTGGAGATGAGCAGCCATTTTTCCATGTGCTTCATCGGATTGCCGACAGACACCGGAACGACACTCCATCCCTGTTTTTCGTATTCGTCGCATACTACAGTCTTGAAGTCCTCGTCATTCACTGCGTAATTACTGCCCAGGGCGGTAGTATCATAATAATAGACGACCGTTTTAGTCCGCTGATGACGGTAGTACTTGCAGAAGTCCTGAACAGCCTCGCGCAGTTTCCTGTCGTACTTGACAAAGAAAGACTTGAGCGTGCGCATGGTACGTCCGTGCTGCTGCCCGGCTACTATCCAGTTAATGTTAGAGTTGTAGTCCATCGCGATGCAGATGGGCTGATCCCGGTCAAGGTCGGCATCCTGCAGGCAACATTCCTCTTTAGTGCTGTCGAAGCGGTATTCAAGGCTGTCCAGGTAGGAATTGTCATTTGCGATGTAATAATGCTGCGATTCGCGCATGTTGTTGTAGAAGCCGTCCTTCAGTATTCCGTCCTTCCTGCACAGGATGGACGTCTGAAATATCAGAGGCGGCAAAATCCTTTTCATATCCCTGATGTAATTCTCTCCAATCACCAGCAGGTTTTCGATGGACGAATACTCTCTGTAATAAACGGCAACCGAACGGAGTTCCGCCAGGTCCTTATAGAGATTCTTCAGCCGGGACTTGAGATAAGCCGGCGGATTGCTTCCCTTTTGAAGCGAATCATTGATGTTGGTTTTGATTCGCCATATTTCATAGACTATTCCGTGTATGCAGGCTATCAGTTCCGGGTCACATTCTATCTCGTAGCGTAGAAACCAGGAGCCTTTTTTGGTTGTAGGCATGTCGGACATGATCAGCATGCCGTGGTGATAGAAACGGTCGCCGAAATGTCCCCTGTATCCGCCGTTTGCCGGAAAGGTTTCATCCTTCAGCTTCTCGAAGTTGATGAGTTTTGCCTCGTCAATAATCAGGAAGTCCAGTGTCAGGGAATTGGAGGTGCCGGGGCGATCCTGGGAAATGAGATAGGCAACGGAGCCATTGTAGAAAGAAATCACATGCTCATACTCTGCCGGTTCGATGTACGGTTTTGCAAATCCCGCCGATTTGGGCGGTTTACGGCCTATGTAATAATGCAGATTTTCTTTGTATCCGAATGTTTTCAATGCAGTAAGGGTTCCGGGCAATGTATTTTGAAGTCCCAGCCGGTAGGATGGGACAACGATCCCCTGGGAACTTCCAGGCATGCGCTGGAAGTTACGCAGTAGGACAGGCGCCGCAACGCCGTGCGTTTTCCCCAGCCGGCGGCCGCCGACAAACACGGTCGTTTTGGCGGCCGTAAACATCACCTCCTGCTGTGGAGGGTTGAAATAAATCTGCTTTGTTTCACTCATACCTTATCAGTATTTATCGGCGCAGAAAATACGCTTTCCTCGTCAAAATCCACCTCCTCGAAAGAAATATCCTCCATATCGTTCAGAAATTTTTCTTTCAGCGATTTTATTTTTCAAGTTCGTTAGTTAAAACTATGCAATTTATTGCAAGACTTTAGTTTCTACAAAAATCTATATACCTATGTGTCAAAAAAGTATTATGGAGAATCGTCAGGGGAGTCATACCGTACACAGTTTGCAGGTTCATATTGTATGGATAACCAAATATCGTTATCAAGTGTTACAGGGCGAACTGCAACTGCGCTGT
>JAIRZF010000180.1 GCA_031267385.1 Dysgonamonadaceae bacterium
GGTATGACCGGTTATTATAGTACTTATGCTCAGGAAACCGTTGGTTTGCGCGGGTATGAAAATGGATCCCTGACGCCGAGAGGAAGCGAAGGCTATGCTTATTCCCGTTTGGCAATGGAGCTTCGTTATCCGTTCTTGTTGGAGTCTACTTCAACTATTTATGGCCTGGGATTTGTAGAAGCCGGTAATGCATGGACAGACATTAAAAGGTTTAGTCCGTTCGACTTGAAACGTTCTGCCGGTTTTGGTGTGCGTATTTTCCTTCCGATGATCGGTATGATGGGAATTGACTGGGCGTATGGTTTTGATAAAGCGCCATACGAAAGCAGTGTCTCAGGATCCCGTTTCCATTTTATTCTCGGACAGGAATTTTAAGAAAAAACTCATAATTAATTACTCTAAACTTAGATTGATATGAAGAAAACTGTTTTGTTGATTGTTGCTTTTGTTGCGATCTCTTTGGGTGTGAACGCCCAAAAGTTTGCGTTGATTGATATGGAGTATATCCTGAAAAATATCCCTGCTTATGAAATGTCTAATGAACAGCTGAATACAATATCTAAAAAATGGCAGACGGAAGTAGAAGCTGTACAACAGGAAGCTCAGAATCTCTATAAAACTTTTCAGGCTGATCTGGTATTCCTTTCCCCGGAAATGAAAACGAAAAGAGAAACTCAGATCATAGAAAAAGAACAGGCTGCACAGGAATTGAAGCGGAAATATTTTGGTTCTGAGGGTGAATTGTACAAAAGACGGGAAAGCCTGGTTAAACCTATTCAGGATGAAATTTATACTGCTGTAAAAGAAATTTCAGAAGAAAAAGGGTATCATGTGATACTTGACCGGGGCTCTGCAATGAGTATCATTTTTGCTTCTCCCAAGATTGATATTAGCAATGAAGTCCTTGCAAAACTCGGATATTCAAAATAATTGCTTACATTTGTTCGCTTAAATTTGAATCTAAATAAATAAATCGAATAATTATGTTTAAGAAAATCTTATTAGTAGCATTGTTGGCGTTGCCTTTTGGCGTTTTTGCCCAAGATAAAATTGCTTTTGTGAATACGCAGGAAATACTGGCGCTTATGCCTGAAACAAAAGCTGCCCAGGTAGAAATGGAAAAAATGGGGAAACAAATTGATTCGGAATTGAAAACCCTGGAAGACGAGTTCGCCAAAAAATATCAGACATTTGTACAACAATCCGATACTTTAGTTGAAAGTATTAAAATCAGAAGAACTACTGAACTGAATGAGATCCGTCAACGGATGGAGACTTACAGGGAAGAAGCGCAACAACATATTTATACAAAACAAAATGACTTGATGACGCCTATCCATCAAAAATTAATAGATACGATTAAAACGGTTGGAGAAGAGAATGGCTATGCTTATATTATGCAAAAAGAAGCATTCATTTTCATAGCTGAAACTGCAATCGATGCAACGCCCTTAGTGAAGAAAAAACTGGGCTTACAGTAAACGATTAATCTACTTATAGCTTATTTCACACAAATTTCACCCATTTCACAAATGAAAACAAATTTGTGAAGCCGGAGGAGTTTGTGTGAATCTTTTTTATGGCAATGCAACAAGCTCCCATAGGTATTTTTGATTCGGGTTACGGAGGTTTGACCATATTAGGCGAGATCCGTGAACTGATGCCGGAATACGATTATTTGTATCTCGGAGATAACGCCCGTGCACCTTATGGCTCCCGTTCGTTTGAAGTGGTATATGAATTTACTTTGCAGGCCGTCAGGTACCTTTTTAATGAAGGTTGTCGTCTGGTGATCCTGGCTTGTAATACGGCTTCCGCTAAAGCATTGCGATCCATACAACAACGTGATCTGCCCCTTCTGAATCCGGCAAATCGTGTGCTGGGAGTCATCCGGCCGACAGTAGAAAGTATATCCGGATTGACCGGGACAAATCATGTTGGCGTTTTAGGAACTCCGGGAACCATAGCTTCCGAATCGTATCCTATCGAAATCCATAAACTGCTGCCCGAAGCAGTTGTGAACTCTGAGGCTTGTCCTATGTGGGTGCCTCTGGTCGAAAATGGAGAACATGATCAACCGGGAGCTGATTACTTTGTAAAAAAACACCTGGATAACATATTGGGAAGAGATCCTGAAATTGACACTCTGATTCTTGGCTGCACACATTATCCTTTGCTCGAAAATAAAATAAGATCTTATTTGCCGGATTCCGTCAATATCGTATCTCAGGGAAAATATGTTGCCGCCGGTTTGAAAGATTATTTGTACCGTCATCCGGAAATGGAGGAACGCTGTTCTAGAAACGATTCATGCCGTTTCCTCACAACAGAATCTCCCGAAAAATTCTCGGAAATGGCTTCGCTGTTCCTGAACACACCCGTCGAAGCTGAACGCATAATCCTGGGGTGATATGTTTTCAGAAGCAACCCGAAACTTCATCCGGCAAAATAGATTCCGGGACGTAAAGAAACTGGCTTTATCCGTCAACAATAAAGATTTTGCAGGAATTGATCTGTCCGAAGCCATGATTCAAATCGCAGGAAGACAGTCTGTCGAAAAAAAATTACCCTCCTGGTACGAGAATGACGACATCATTTATCCCCGGCATTTGCCTTTGGAACAATGTTCTTCCGAATGGACGGCGCGTTACAAAGCCTCTGTTGTATCAGGGACAAAATTGGTCGATCTGACCGGAGGTTTTGGGGTTGATTGCGCATTTATTTCCGGAAAATTCGGATCTGCGATCTACGTGGAACGACAAAAAGCGCTTTGCGACATCGCAGGACAAAATTTCCGGACCCTGCATCTGGATCATATTCAGGTCGTGAACGACGATGCGGAAAATTACCTGAATACAATGCCTCCTGCCGGTTGCATCTATCTGGATCCCGCGCGAAGAAATCATTCCGGAAAGAAAATAATTGCAATATCCGATTGTGAACCGAACCTCAATGCGCTTAGATGCGTATTGCTTGAAAAATCAGATTGTCTGCTTGTGAAATTATCTCCGATGCTGGATATTCATCTGGCGCTCCAATCTTTGCCTGAAACTTCCGAAATACATATTGTCAGTGTTGATAATGAGTGTAAAGAGTTGCTTTTTCTGTTGAAAAAAGAAGTGATCGAATCTCCAATGCTCGTGTGCGTAGATCTGAAAAAGAACGGAATGAGTTCCTCTTTTTCATTCCGGCAGCAGGAAGAAAAAGATTCCTGTGTCCGGTATTCTTCCGGATTACAACAATACCTGTACGAACCGAACTCTTCTGTTCTGAAGGCCGGCGCCTATAAATCCGTGGCATTGAAATATGATCTGGAGAAGCTTCATGTCGACAGTCATTTGTATACTTCAGACTCATATAAACCTGATTTTCCCGGACGGGTTTTTGAGATAGAAACGATGACTTCATTCAATAAGAGTGAATTGAAGTCTGCAATGAAAGGCACTACCCAGGCAAATCTCGGTGTCCGTAACTTTCCGGCATCTGCGGACGAACTGAAAAAAAAGCTGAAATTGCAGGACGGTGGTTCCCAATATCTGTTTGCGACCACTTTAGCTGATGGAAAGAAAGTCTTGTTGCTATGCAGGAAAATGCAATAATCCTGTATTCTTTACGTTAATTATTCGTACTTTAGTATTAAACGATGAAATTTCGCCTCATAACATTATTCCTGCTGTTATTTCCACTCGTGATCCAGGCACAAAAAGCTACAATCTCCGGGATTGTCGTCGACACTGATGGCTTACCGATAGAGTTGGTCTGGGTGCAGGTACGGGGATCACTGAATGGTTCCATGACGGATGATAAGGGCTCCTTTTCACTGTCGGTAAATAAAGGAGATTCCTGTACCCTGGTGTTTTCCTGTATCGGATACAACAAGACTCAACGAATTATTCCTTCGGTGGAAGGAGATCTGTCGTTGGGAGTCAGGATGCGAAGTTTCGCAATAGAACTGGGGACGGCTGTTGTAACCGGAAGCCGGATCAACATGAATACCGTTCAGCAGATAGATCCTTCAAAACTGAAAGGAATAGTAGACCCTTACGGAGGAAGCATAGAAACCCAGATCGTCTTTGTCGGAACAGGCGTGACGAAAAGTTCGGAATTATCATCCCAATATTCTGTCCGGGGAGGGAACTACGATGAAAATATTGTGTATGTGAACGGAATTGAGGTCTATCGTCCTTTATTGATCCGGAGCGGCCAACAGGAAGGCTTGAGTTTTATTAACCCCGACATGACGGGGTCTGTGAAATTCTCCTCCGGTGGATACGACGCCTGCTATGGAGATAAGATGTCGTCCGTGCTGGATGTAACCTATAAAAAACCGGAGGCTTTCGAGGGAGCCGTGACGGCCGGCATGCTTGGCGCGAATGCCTACATTGGCAGTTCATCCGGAAAATTCACCCAGGTAACAGGGTTCCGGTACAAGAGAGGAACCACTTTGTTGAAGACCTTGGATACGGAAGGTGATTATGATCCTACTTTTCTGGATTTTCAAACCTATATGACTTATGCTTTAACCCCTAAGTTTGAAGTAAGTTTATTGGGAAACCTTTCTAAAAATGTATATAATTTCACTCCGTCAACAAGAAATACTTCTTTTGGAACTCTGCATAATTCCAAGAGTTTTGAAGTGTATTATGATGGAGGTGAGAAAGATGAGTTTACAACCTATTTCGGTTCCGGAGCTTTGAAATACAATATCAATAAAGATAATCACCTGGCTTTGCAGTTTACTGCATTTGAATCGCATGAGACTGAAAATTATGATATATCCGGAGAGTATTGGCTCAGTGACGTTGTGTCGGCGGATGGAGAGAAAGAGCTCACGCCTATCGGTATCGGGAAATTTCATGAACATGCGCGTGACCGCTTACATTCGGAGGTCATCAATATCACTCAATCAGGCGATCATAAATTCGGAGGAAATACCCTGCGTTGGTCTTTGGGTTATCAACGGGAAACAATACACGACCGGATCAAGGAATGGGAAATGAGGGATTCCATGGGTTACTCACTTCCTTATGAAGAGAAAATATTGAGAGTTTATGATAATTTATACTCAAAAAACGACCTTCAGTCCAACCGTTTTTCCGGATATCTTCAGGATACTTATAAGTTCAGGATAGGGCAGGGCTTGTTTTCTGCCACGTTGGGACTTCGAGCCGGTTATTGGAATTATAATGAGGAACTGCTCATCAGCCCGAGGGGATCCATCGGCTTCGTTCCCTCCCGGAACCAGAATTTTACTTTCCGGATTGCGTCCGGATTGTATTACCAATCGCCGTTTTATAAAGAATTCCGGGTAACTGAAACTGACGATAAAGGAAATTCGTACATCGTTTTGAATAGGGATATTAAATCCCAGCGTTCGGTTCATTTTGTATTGGGAGGAGATTATACTTTCAGGGTAGATACTCGTCCGTTCAGGTTCACAGCAGAAATGTATTACAAAAAAATGGACGATTTGGTGCCATATACCGTCGATGATGTTAAGATCACTTATTATGGGAAGAATGTGGCAAAAGGTTATGTTGCAGGACTGGACTTTAAATTATTCGGGCAATTTGTTCCCGGAACAGATTCCTGGCTTAATTTTTCCCTGATGAAGGCAGAGCAGGAATGGGATGGCCGGAAATCGCCGTTGCCGACAGACCGCCGGTATAATATTTCTCTTTTCTTCACAGATTACTGGCCTAATTATGACCGGCTTAAGCTCAGCCTTAATGCCATTTGGTCGGATGGTTTACCTTTTAGTTCGCCTGATTATTCCTACGGTCAGAGTTTCCGTTCCAAAGGATACCGGAGGGTCGATATCGGGTTAGCATACCGGATGTTATCTCCTGAAGATGTTCTCCGGGACAGACAATTCTGGGGATTCTTTAAAAATATCTGGTTGGGCGTAGATGTATTTAATCTTCTCGACATTAAGAATGTAAGTTCTTATTCCTGGATTTCTGACATCAATAGTAGTCGGTGGGCTGTTCCTAATTATCTTACCGGTCGCCAGATTAATTTTAAACTTACGGCGGAATTTTGATCCTTCTGAAAAAAAAGTTACATTTGTGAATAAAAATGTACTGATGAAAACGTTTTTTTTCATTCTTGTACTCCTATTCTCTCTGGTGATAACGTATACCGCCTGCCGGAAAAATCAGGATCCGAAGCCGGTTGGAAGGGATTTTGACCAAATTCTGGAGGAAGGACAAATAACAGCCATAACACATTCAAGTTCTATTTCATATTTCATTTATAAGGGAGAACCCATGGGGTATGAATATGAGTTTTTGGAAGATTT
The DNA here is from genome assembly GCA_031267385.1 of Dysgonamonadaceae bacterium. Taxonomy (GTDB): domain Bacteria; phylum Bacteroidota; class Bacteroidia; order Bacteroidales; family Azobacteroidaceae; genus BNXB01. Next base: position 6,302 of record JAIRZF010000180.1, read on the forward strand.
TGCAGAAGCCTACGGTCTGAAGATCAATATTAAGCTTGCAGAAAATGTCAATCGTTTGACGGAAATGCTTCAGGAAGGAGAGGGCGATCTGGTTGCTTATGAAGTCCCCGTCACAAACAAGCTGAAAAGTGAATTTATTTGTTGTGGACGGGAATCGGAAAAAGAACAGGTAGTTGTTCAGAAATCCATTCCCAGGGATTCTGTACTCAAGGACGTTACCGATATGATAGGGCGGGAAGTTTGGGTGATCAGGGGAAGTAAACAGTACGATCGTTTAGTCAATCTGAATCAGGAATTAGGGGGCGGGATCATCATCCGTGAAATTGGAATGGACACGGTTACGGTCGAAGATCTGATAAGGATGGTTTATTCCGAAGAAATAAAATATACGCTCAGTGATCAGGATGTAGCCCAGTTGAACAGAACTTATTATCCCAGATTGAATCTGGAACTAAAAGTCAGTCATCCGCAGCGATCTTCCTGGGTTGTCAATAAATCATCTCCCCGGTTGGCCAAAGCATTAAATGATTGGTTTGGCCGGAACAAAAATGCCCCACGGTATCAGGCTATTATGAAACGTTACTTTGAGATGAGTAAACTTTCCGGAGATGACCCGTTTCCCACTTTATCTAAAAATCAGATCTCTCCTTATGATAGTCTGTTTAAGAAATACGCAAAAATAGTAGATTGGGATTGGCGATTACTCGCATCGATCGCCTATCAGGAATCAAAGTTTGATACCCTTTCCATTTCATGGGCGGGAGCTTCCGGATTGATGGGACTCATGCCAAGAACAGCCCGGGCTAACGGACTTGAGCCGGGGAACAGATCGAATCCGGATGGAAATATTCACGCCTCTGTAAAATATATCCGGGAATTGAAGAAACTCTTTTCAGATTGTGTAGATGAGGATGAGAAGAAAAAAATAATATTGGCCTCTTACAATGCCGGTCAGGGACACGTATTTGACGCCCAGGCTCTTGCCCGCAAACTGGGGAAAGATCCGTATATGTGGACTGAAAATGTGGAAGAATGTCTGAAATTAAAGCGATTCCCGGAATATTATAATGACAGTGTTTGCCGGTATGGATATTTTAGTGCAATGGGAACAATTAGTTATGTAAAAAATGTCGTCGAGAGGTGGCGGTATTACGAAGAAAAAGGCAAAAATTAAATGTGAAGATAAAGAAAATAAAGGAGTAAGAGGTATTGTAAATGGAATATTTTGTATAACTTTGTGGCAGGAAGTGAGTTTGAAATTCTAAATATTAAATTATGAGAAAAATTATCACAATTCTTTTCGCAGGTGTTCTATTGGTATCGTTCGCCGCCTGTGGAGGAAGTAAAAAAGATGAAAAATCAGAACAAGCCACTGAAACTACAGAAGTAAAAGCAGATCCGGAGGCTGAAGCTGTCGATGCCGAAAAAGCGTTGAAAGATTTTGAAAGTTATGTAGAGCGTTATGCTGAAATTATTAAAAAAATGAAGGCTGGAGATGTTTCCATAGCGGGTGAGTATTCTCAATTGTCGCAACAAAAGAAGCAATACGATGCTGATCTGGCTCGTTACGAGGCAGGTTTTGATGCGGCACAAAAGCAACGTTGGGAAGATGCGCGTACCAAACTGAATGGCGCTGTCAAATCATTGTCCGAAAAGAAATAAAGAAAATTAACAATCAATAAATACACCGGGGGTGTGTCAAGTTGAATAACTCAGTCATTTTACTTGTGACGCACCCTTTAGTTTTAATTTAAAATCCATTATCCATGTTTTATCTGATGATTGTAGTCTTTGTAGTAGGCTACGCTTGTATTGCTTTAGAGCATCCTTTGCGCGTTAATAAATCGGCTACGGCTTTGATTTTAGGAACCCTGATGTGGGTCTGTTTTGCATTGGGAGATCCTTCTACGATGCCCGTTTTCGATGCTTTTCAAAACCATTTATCGGCGAATCCGGATTCTAATTTTGCTTCATGGCTCACGCATGGTCCTTTGCTGGAACGTCTTGGGGAAGTCGCTGAGATATTGTTTTTTCTTTTGGGCGCCATGACTATTGTAGAAATAGTGGATACTCACGGAGGATTTCGTATTATTACCGATAAGATCGCGACAACAAAGAAAACGACATTGCTGTGGATCATTGGATTTTTGACCTTTTTTATGTCTGCCGTATTGGATAACCTGACAACATCGATCGTGATGATCGCTCTGTTGCGGAAGCTGATCGGAGATAGACATGACCGTTGGTTTTATGCTGGAATAGTCATATTGGCTGCAAATGCCGGTGGCGCATGGTCTCCTATCGGTGATGTAACCACGATTATGTTGTGGATCGGAGGAAAGATCAGCGCCGGAAATATTATCCTGATGACATTTATCCCAAGTCTGGTGTCCATCGTTGTTCCGATGTTGTTCTTGTCTTTTACGATGAAAGGGCATGTCACCCGTCCTGAAACCGTGGCGACAGGCTCTTCCGAAGAAATTGCCCTTTCGAAATTTCAACGGAAGCTGGTATTTTTCCTTGGAGTAGGCGCCCTTTTGTTTGTTCCGGTGTTTAAAACGATAACGCATTTACCTCCTTACCTTGGAATGTTAGGCGGATTGGGAGTCCTTTGGGTTATCACTGAAATTATGCATCGTAATCGTTCGGAAAGAGAATGTAATCATGTAGCGGTAGCCGCTATTTTGAAGAGAATTGATACGCCAAGTATCTTGTTCTTCCTTGGGATCCTGATGGCTGTGGCCGCGATGCAAACTTGCGGACAATTGGAAATGCTTTCTCAATCCATGGACAAAATTCCGGTGGAAGAACCGGGAAAGTATTATCTGATCACCGGGATCATCGGGCTTCTTTCGTCCGTTATAGATAATGTCCCATTGGTAGCCGGCGCTATAGGAATGTATGATTTCCCGTTGGATCATTATTTTTGGGAATTCATTGCCTATGCAGCAGGCACGGGAGGCAGTATCCTGATTATCGGATCGGCTGCCGGTGTTGCTGTAATGGGTATGGAGAAAATTGACTTTATCTGGTATTTGAAAAAAATATCATTGTTAGCTCTGGTTGGGTATCTTGCAGGATGTGCCGTTTATATTCTGCAAAAGAGCCTGTTTTTTTGATTTTATCTGAAAATTTGCACGCTCATTTATTTTATGTTTAAAAGAATAATTATCTCCGTTTTCCTGGGACTGACCGCTTTTTTTGTTCAAGAAGCAAGCGCCTCCCCTGCAAATCCGAATCCGGCGAAAATAAAACAGCCGGACGGCGCCGAAATAACCATAAGGTTAAAAGGCGATGAAAATATCAAGTGGATGGAATCCATAGACGGTTATTCATTGATGTATGGAAAAGACAAATACATTGTCTATGCCGTTCTGAATGAAAAAGGAGATATGGTGCCGTCCGACGTGATATTTCAGGATGCCGCTTTGAGATCGACAGCGGTATCCGCCTTTCAGGGAAGTCTGAAAAAAGGATTGCGGTATAGTTCTTCCCAACTCAGGACAATTCGTGAAATAAATGAGATAGAGCAAAAAGCAATAGCATCTTCATCAACTCCCCAATTAAGAGCGACGACAGGAACGGCTAAAGCCATCTGTGCGCTGATTGGTTTTCCGGATAAACCGTTTACGCACACGGCTGCTGAGTTTGAACAGTTGATGAACCAGTCCGGCTATAGCGTAAACGGCGCCCAGGGGAGTGTAAAGGATTTCTACAAGGAAAATTCATACGGAAAGCTGGATTTGGTAGTTACTGTTGTAGGCCCTTACACCGCCGCAAAGGAATGGAAATATTATGGGGAAAATGGCGATGGAGCAAATCAAAATGATAAAAATGTCCGGGAATTGGCAACGGAAGCCGCAAATTTTGCTTTTAAGGAGACATCTGTGATTCCGTCCGATTATGATAATGACGGAAATGGAGACATTGATACATTCCATTTTCTCTATGCCGGTTACGGCGAAGAATCGGGAAGTGCATCTGATTGTATCTGGGCTCATAAGTCGGGTTATTCTCCTGCTTTGACGTTTGGTTCTAAAAAATTGAGTATTTATTCCTGCTCTCCTGAATTGAGGGGTAATTCAGGTAATAATATTACACATATTGGCGTTATTTGTCATGAATTGTGCCATGTGTTTGGAGCTCCCGATTATTATGATACGAACGGTGAGGATGGAGGAGACTTTACAGGAACCGGTAGATGGGATCTGATGGCTCAAGGCAGCTGGAATGGAAATGGCGCTTCACCGGCTCATATCAACATGTACCAGAAAATTGTTTTCGGTTGGGTTGAACCGGCAGCGTTGACCCGTGAAACAACTGTATCCGGGATGCCGAATTCAGCTGAAAATCCGGTTGCTTATACAATTTCGACAACAACTTCCGGAGAATATTTTGTTCTGGAGAATAGACAGAAAGTAAAGTTTGATTCAGGTTTACCCGGAAGCGGCCTGCTGATATACAGAGTTTCTTCTCAGGCGTCCGGTAACAGGGTTAGTAATTCGACCCATCCGCAGCAGGTATATCCGGTGTGCGCTTCTTCGCTTGTTGCCACGCCGACCTCGGAACCGTCATCTTATGGAAACATTGACTCGGGCGGTTGCCCATTCCCGGGTTCATCGGGAAATGCCGCTTTTTCCGATTATTCAACTCCTTCTTCCAGATCCTGGGGTGGAAACAATACCTCAAAACCGGTTACAGAGATAACGGAAAACAATAAACTGATTTCTTTTTCATTTATGAAGACCGGGGCAATGGTTTCAAATGTCAGAACCGGTGTTAACGGACGAAATGTGACTATATCCTGGGATTTACCCCAGGGCGCCGTTCCTGATAAGTATGCAATTTATCGCGACGATCAGACTTTAGCCATACTGGCGGATGGATCTGTAACAAGTTATACACAATATGGCGTTTCCGCAGGTACTTATACCTATTGTGTAGCTCCCGTTTATGGAGTATCCGAATCATCGAAGCAGTGTGCTGCGGCCACGGTTGCAGGAGCTGTGATCGATTGTTCTCCCGTGAAAAACCTGGAGGTAACTTCTGCGGCGGATATGGTTATTTTATCCTGGAGCCCCGCCTTCGATGGAGGCTGGATCACCCATTCGGGTGATGTGGAATATATGAGAGGGTATAATACAAAGAAATTTACTTATGCTTCCCGGTGGACAGTCGATGATTTGAAAGATATGTGGGGCAGTAAATTGACAAAAGTCCGTTTTGCACCTACGGCATCGTCTTGCGAATATACGATTAAAGTTTGGTCTTCCGCTCCCAATGTCCTTGTTCCAACATTGCTTACGGAGCAAAGAGTCTATTCATTTACCGTCAATACCTTGATGGATATAACATTGACAAACCCAATAACATTTGATGATACCGGTAAAGAATATTGGATCGGAATTGAATGTAATATCACGGCGTCGAGTACTAGTGGAATTTATCCTGCTGCAAGTGACAATGGGCCACAAGTCTCTTTGAGAAATCTGACCTATATAAGCAGGTGGGAATATACAACCGGAAGTTTCAATTGGAGTATCGCCGGTTTTCTGGAGTCTCCCGAATTGAAATCCACAGGAGGAAGTTGGGTAGCCCCGTCGGAAAATACAATATCTACACCGCTTAGTACTGATCCGGTTTATTCAGCGTCGTTGAATCTGAAATTTATGCCCGATGTGAGTTTGAGAGCGACAACAGCCAATCGTTTGTCCGGGTATAATGTTTATCGGGACGGAAGTCTGATTTTAACGACAAAAAATGCCTATTTTTCAGATTCAGTCGTATCCGCAGGGAATCATATCTATTGTGTTTCATCTATTTATGGAGATTGTGAATCGGAACAAACTTGTGGAGATGCTACTTCAGTCATTCCTCCCGACAGATTCCCTGCTGTTAATAATTTTGTAGGTTTGGTAGAAAAGGCCACAGTCACTCTTACTTGGGATAAACCGGAAGAAAGAGGAGGTAGAATAGGCTATTCTCCGGAGGAACAGAAAAACGGAGGCGGTATCGGCAGTTCATCTTCAGCTCTTGACTTTGATGTTGCGATCAGGTATGCTGCGGGAGATCTAAAGGCTCAAAATGGAACTAAATTAACCAAAATACGATTCATCCCTGGAAATCTTTCCAGCACTTACTCTATCCGGGTTTGGGAAGGCGGGAATTCCTTTGCTCCCGGATCTATTTCTGTAGATCAACCGGTGACTCCAATAAAAGTTGGAGAGTGGCAAGAGGTTATTTTGAAGACTCCGATTCAATTAGATATTTATAAAGAATTATGGATTGGGATACATTGTATGTCTTCTGCAGGACAATATCCGGCGGCTTATGATAAAACAGATGCAGTAGCAGGAAAAGGAGATCTGATCTGTATTGACGGGAAGTGGTCGCAGGCTTCAGGTGTAATTTCAGATTTCAATAATAATTGGTGTATTGCCGGAATCCTCGAACCGGAGGCTTCATTCTCTGCTTACGGTGTTTATCGAAACGGGGAATTGATTGGAACCACAAATACTACGGTCTTCGGACAATCATCAGTGCCGAATGGAAGTCATTTGTATGGCGTTTCTGCTATGTATTCCGGAAAGAATGAGTCGAAACGGGAGGAAGTTGTGGTTGGCGTGGATTATACGGGTATGGGACTTGATAAAGTCTTGTTGGAGAATCCGGTGAATGTATTCCCGAATCCGGTTACAAGAGGAGATGTGTTGACTATAGACCTGGGAATTGAGCATAGTTCGGCAGAAGTGTCGTTTTATAATATATCAGGCCAATTGGTTAAAAAGGAATCCATCGGAAGCCGGACTTTTCAATGTAATATTGATCTGCCTCCCGGAACTTACCTGATGCAGGTGCACTTAGAAAATGGGAAAATCAACATTCTTAAGATAATCGTCAGATAGCGGTGGTCAATTTTTAACTATTTAGCTTTTTTTTAAAATAAATGTTTATATTTGTGGATAAAATAATTATAATTTTCCGTGCGGCTTAAAGTTTTAAGTCCCGTTGCAATGTTGAATTGTTATATTTTTTTACTCATAAATGCAATTTACTTTTGTTGATCTCTTGAATCTGTTTTTAACTAAATTTAACACTTTAAATTTGGTTGATTCGTCATTTATGTTAGAGAGAGAGAGAGAGAGAGAGAGAGAGACTCACCTAGTCTTACACGCGCGCCAATTTAATCATTATTTCTTTAATAACAAGCACATCACTTCTCTGGATTTAAAGATCCGGAGGAGTTTTTTTTGTGCCTTTTATTTTACATGTTTATTCACTTTGATAGGATTGATCTTTAAAAATGAAATAATTATCCGAGAAAACTTAATTAAAATTAAATGAATGATGAAGCGAAACAAATGCTTAAGAATGAGAAACACACAGTTATGGAAAATACTATTTTTCCTGATTTGTTTTAGTTTTTCTTTTCCCTTGTTTGCACAGGAAAAACAGGTGGCCAAAGGACGTGTTTTGGATGAGAACAGCGAATCCTTACCCGGTGTAGTGATCCGCATTGACGACACTCCCCGGGGAGTGACTAACGAAGAAGGATTTTTTGAGATTGCCGACGTAAAAAAAGGCGCCAAACTTTCTTTTTCATATCTGGGGATGAAAGAAAAAACCGTTGAATTTGAAGGTGTGGAAATGCTTGTTGTCCTTGAATCCGGCGAGCATGAACTGGAGGGAGTTACGGTCGTAGCGTTCGGTACACAGAAAAAAGAAAGTGTGGTGTCGTCTATTACCACGATATCGCCTGCTCAGTTGAGAGTGCCGAGTAGTAACCTGACAACGGCTTTTGCCGGGCAACTCGCGGGGATGATCTCTTTTCAGTCTTCGGGAGAACCGGGAGCCGATAATGCCAATTTCTTTATCCGTGGGGTGACGTCGTTCGGATACAATGTCGATCCGCTGATCCTGATTGATAATATCGAAGTGGATAAAAATGAACTGTCACGTCTTCAGGTCGACGACATTGAAAGTTTTTCCATCATGAAAGACGCTGCAGCTACCGCTTTATATGGAGCGCGCGGAGCGAATGGAGTCATCCTGATCAAGACAAAAGAAGGGAAAACCGGTAAGGCCAAATTGACGGTAAGATTGGAAAATACTTTTTCGAGGCCGACTCAGGAAATAAAATTAGCCGACCCGATTACTTATATGAAGATGCACAATGAAGCGATTATTACCCGCAATAGGGAAGGCGCCCTGATGTATTCCGACGAAAAGATAGACAATACGATTCCCGGATCGGGTTCAATAGTATTCCCGTCGACCGATTGGCGCAACGAACTGCTGAAGAAATTCGCAATGAATCAAAGGGTGAACCTGAACGTGAGCGGTGGAGGCGATGTCGCCCGTTATTATGTTGCCGCTTCCTTTTCTCAGGATAACGGTATCCTGAAAGTGGATAAAAATAATAATTTTAATTCCAATATAGACTTACAAGTATATACCTTGCGTTCCAATGTCAATATTAACCTGACAAAGTCGACTGAACTGAAAGTCAGCTTAAACGGTACATTTGAAGATTACACAGGTCCCTATGTAGGAGGATCGGATACTTATAAGCTGCTCATGAAAACTAATCCTGTACTGTTTCCCTCCAAATATCCTGTGGACGAAGCGCATAAATATGTTAAACATACCATGTTCGGGAATGCCGGGGACGGAAATTACCTGAATCCTTACGCCGAAATGGTTCGCGGTTACAAGGATTCCGGGAAATCAAAAATGGGCGCTCAGATGGAATTAAACCAGGATCTTGATTTTATTACCGAGGGATTGAAATTCAGGGTCATGTTTAATACGACAAGAGATGCGAATTCAGGAATTATCAGATATTATAATCCGTTCTATTACAAGTTGATCGATCACGATTACCTGACAGAGAATTATACGATCGACGTGATTAATCCCGATGGAGGAACGGAATATCTCAATTCCAGTATCATGATACCGGATGTGGTAAATACAACTTATACGGAAGCCACAACCGTTTATAACAGGACATTCAAAGAAGTCCACAACGTGGGAGCTCAATTGGTATTTACGATGAGAAACCAAACCATACCTGCGTCGGACGCTTCGGGAATATTGAATTCATTACCCTATCGCAATGTCGGACTTGCAGGTCGTTTTTCTTATGGATACCAGAGCCGTTATTTAGCCGAATTTAACTTCGGATATAACGGTTCCGAGCGTTTTGCCAAAAAGAACCGATTCGGCTTTTTCCCCTCTATCAGCGGAGGATGGGTCGTTTCCAATGAAAAATTTTTCGAACCCTTTACCAATACCGTTAATTCTTTGAAACTGAGAGCCTCTTATGGTTTGGCCGGGAATGATAAAATCAGCGACGATCGCTTCCTGTATCTTTCCAACATCAATATGAATGCCACCGCCAACGCTTTTTCTTTCGGGTATGAAGAAGGAGCTTACGGACGCTATGGAATATCCGTCAGCCGGTACGCCGACCCCGAGATTACCTGGGAAATTTCAACAAAAGCAAACTATGCTGTGGATATTACCCTGTTTAAAGATTTGAATATGACCTTGGAATATTTTACGGAAAAACGAAAAGATATTCTACAAACAAGAGCTTCAATCCCGTATTCTATGGGATTATGGGCGATTCCTCAGGCAAACCTCGGAAAGGCGGAAGGACGGGGAACGGATATTTCTCTTACCTATAATAAAACATTTAACAAGAGTTTGTGGCTTCAGGGACGAGCTAATTTTACTTATGCCGCCAGCAAATATACGGTTTTCGAAGACTATGACTACCGCAAAGAATGGTGGAAGTTGAGAATCGGAAATCCGACCACTCAACGATATGGTTACATAGCCGAAGGCCTTTTTATCGACGATGCCGATGTGGCCAATTCTCCCCAGCAATTCGGTAACTATATGGCCGGGGATATCAAGTACCGTGACCTGAATGGCGACGGAATCATCAACGACCGGGATATGGCGCCGATCGGTTATCCGGAAACCCCTGAAATAAACTATGGCTTCGGATTATCCGGAGGATACAAGGGTTGGGATTTTTCATTTTTCTTCAACGGGGTAGCCCGGAGGTCTTTCTGGATTGATTACAACCTTGTTTCTCCTTTTTTCAACACGACGGGAACAAATGGAGCGCCGGGTTATCCGAACGGACACAATGCCCTGGCGCAATTCATAGCCGACAGCTACTGGTCGGAAGACAACCGGAACCCGTACGCCGTATGGCCGCGCTTGTCGACTGCAAATTCAATTTCCGTTAATAACAGTTATAGAAATACCTGGTTTATGAGAGACGGCGCTTTCCTTCGCTTAAAATCGGTTGAATTGGGGTATACTATCCCCGATAAAGTGGCTCAAAAGGCAAAACTGACAAATCTCCGGGTCTATGTGACAGGAGGAAATCTTTTGTGTTTCAGTAAGTTCAATATATGGGACCCCGAAATGGCGGGAAACGGCCTGGGTTATCCAATCCAAAGAACTTTCAATATGGGTGTTAATTTAACTTTTTAATAATATCATTCAATGAAAACAATCAGATATACACTAGTTTTTATTTTGTCCTTATTTGCCGTATCCTGCAGTTATCTGGATATTGTGCCCGATTCAATCGCAACGATTGAAGACAATGCTTTCTCCATGAGAACGCAGGCGGAAAAATATTTATTTACCTGCTATTCCTATTTGCCCATGAGTGGTTCCTACAACCAGGATCCTGCCTTATTGGGTGGCGATGAAATATGGTTATCGGCCGAATATGGCTCTGCCAATAATCCTAAAAACTTAGCCCTCGGAAATCAGCGGGCAAGCAGTCCTTATATGGATTTCTGGAGCGGTATCAATGGCGGGAAGAACTTGTTCAGGGGAATCAGCGACTGTAATATATTTTTAGCCAATATCTCCCGTGTCCCGGATATGGGTCAGGCCGAAAAAGAACGTTGGATTGCCGAAGTCGAATTCTTGAAGGCTTATTACCATTTTTACCTGATACGGATGTATGGCCCGATTCCTATCAAAGATAAAAACCTGAATTCAAATGCTCCTACGGCTGATCTTCAGATTTACAGAAATACATTGGACGAGTGTTTCGATTACGTGGACAGTAAACTGGACTCTATCATCAGGTTGAAACATTTACCGGAGTTGATTTCGGACGAAGCTACGGAATTGGGGCGCATAACGCAAGGGGTTGCTTTGACGCTCAGGGCGAAAGTACTTGTTACTGCCGCCAGCCCTTTGTTTAACGGAAATACCGATTATACCGGATTAATAGATGGTAGAGGAATTGAAATATTTAATCCGCAAAAAAGCGAAGAACAAAAACGGGAAAGATGGGCAAAAGCGGCTCAGGCATGTAAAGAAGCAATAGAATTTTTCCAGGGATATGAAAGAGACCAACTTTACAAATATACTTCTCTGGAATATGCCGGATTATCGGATATTACACGCGCTAAATTGAGTATTCGCGGATCGCTTACGGAAAAATGGAACAGTGAAATCATCTGGGGCTATAGTAGCGCTTGGGTAGGAGAGTACCAGGTGCAAGGGATTCCCCGCGACCTGAATTCCGCAAAATCGACTGCAAATACGGCAAATAGAAACAATTGGGCAGTGCCTCTGAAAATCGCTTACCAGTTCTATACCAAAAATGGAGTGCCTATCGCGGAAGATAAGACCTGGAACCATAACGAGCGTTTTACTGTGAAGCAGGTTGATGTCGATCAGCAGTATTTATTGGCTATCGGCGAGCAAACCGTAGGATTGAATTTCGACCGTGAACTTCGCTATTACGCCAGTCTGGGGTTCGACCGGGGTATCTGGTTCGGACAGGGAGAAGGTGTGACCAGCGAAACTTCGCAATATCCCCGCGCCCGTTACGGAGAATTTACGGCAAATGCAATCACTCACTCCTGGAATGTGACGGGAATATGGCCTAAAAAAGTGGTGCATTTCAAGTCTTCCGTAGCTGCTTCCGGTACAGGCCTCACGCAAGTGCGGTATCCATTCCCGATATTCCGTCTTCCGGATTTATACCTCATGTATGCCGAAGCTTTGAATGAAGCTGTCGACAGCGAAAACAACAGGGAAGAAGCCCTCAAATGGATCGATATTGTCCGCGAACGAGCCGGATTGAAAGGTGTGGCCGAAGCATGGTCAAATTATTCCGTGCAACCCGAAAAGTTTCATACCCAAAGAGGTTTAAGGGAAATTATACAACAGGAAACCTTGATTGAATTTGTTTTCGAAGGTCACCGTTTCTGGGATCTGCGTCGTTGGAAAACGGCAATGACCGAATACAACAAGCCGATAACCGGATGGAACCTGAGGTATTCTACTCCTGCAGAATACTATACCGAAACGTATATCTATACTCCACGGTTCTCTCCTAAGGACTATTTCTGGCCGATACGGGACGAAGAAATTTTAAGAAATGGAAATACGCTTCAAAATTATGGTTGGTAAAATTTTAAAACTGAAAAAAATGAAAACGAGTAATTTAATATTTTTAGCATCCGCAATATTCACTTTTTATTCGTGTGGCGAAGATAGCCTTAACTCACCGATAGGGAGTAAAGATGTTCCCCGGCAGATCACCGTCACTTCTGTGAAAGATATAAGCGGAGCGTCGATCATTTATTATAATAAACCCGACGATAAAAATCTGAAATATGTCAGGGCTGTCTATACAACAGATGATGGGGTAACTAAAGATGCGACGGCTTCTTTTTATACCGATTCACTCCTGATCGACGGCTTTGCTAATGCCGGAACATTCGATGTCGCCTTATATTCCATAAGTACGGGCGAAACAACTTCACAACCGGTACACGTAACGATACATCCTCAGGAACCTCCCTATCTGGTTGCCGCAGGTAACATGGAGCTATTTCCTACTTTCGCCGGAATCCGGATAGCAACCCAAAATGAAACGGAATCCAAATTATCTTTCGGATCTTACAGAAAGAATCAATCGGGAGACTGGGAAGAAATAGGAATGTATTATACGATAGCAAAAGAGATCCGTTTTTCCGTGCGGGGACAAGAACCAATCGAAACCGAATTCGGAATAAGAGTCCGGGATAAATGGGGACATTGGTCGGATATAAAAACATTGACAACAATTCCCTGGTTTGAAGCCGAATGTAGTAAAACCTTGTTTAAAGAAATTGTCAATCTGCCTTCCGATGAGAGAATTCAGCATACCTGGAGCGGATCCAATACGGCATTTGCCAATCTTTGGGATGGACAAATGATGAGAAACGCCGCGAAATGTTTTCATACAAGGCCGGGAGGAACGGTATTGCCCCAACATTTCACCATGGATTTAGGCCAGGCTTATACCTTGAGCCGCATGCTTATCTGGGGCAGGGCTTCCGATACCAATATGGGTGGCTCCAGTAACGATTGGCAACATGTGTGGACAGGCGGCTATCCCTTGCGTATACAACTCTACGGTTCAACCTATACCGGAGATGATCCGGCTCAATTAGTCGACGATATCGATGACCCTTCCTGGGTGCTCATCGGAGATCATTTCCTGCGTAGAGCCGACGGATCGGTTGATCCTGTTCTGGGAAATAATGTGGGTACGCCCGAAGATCAAGCCCTGTTGGAAAGAGGACAAGAAATAGAATTTCCTGCAGACGCTCCGAAAGTCAGGTATTTCAGGTTTAGAACAATTATGACTTATGGCGGTGCAAGCGCCGTGATGCTGGATGAATTTAGTTTCTTTGGTTCCAATGAATAAAACTATAAACAAAAATAAATTATACAGATGAAATATAATATCAAATATTTGGGCTTTGCCGTTTTCTTGTCATTGTTGGCAGCTTGTTCTCCGATGGACAGCAAATACAGCCAATTTATTGAAGATGGGCCGATAACGTATATTGCAAAAGTAATCTCGGACTCCGTAGTCGTTAACGGAGGCCGTAACCGTGTCCAACTCAGTTGGCCTAAATCGAATGATCCCAGAGGGAAAAGGGCGACGATATATTGGGCAAACCGGATGGAAGAGCGGGAGATAAATGTGAATCCGGAAGGAAGGACGCAGACAATCATTGATGAATTGGCCGAAGGTACTTATATTTTTGAAATCATCGTGTTCGATGATGAAGGTAATTCTTCAATTCCTATTACCAAACCGGGTGAAGTATTTGGAGATAATTATGAACGCTACCTTATTAATCGCGCTGTTACAAAAGTGTCTTTGGCCGCTGAATCGGAAATTACGTTTGCAAAAGTGGTCGATACGACTATTGTTAAAACCGATATCGAATGGATGCAGGACGGCAAAGTTTCTTCCGAAACGATCGATCCAACTCTGGATGTCGCTAAATTGCCTGATTTTAAGGCTATATCTTTCAAATATCGTACTACTTATATGCCGTCAAACGGTATTGACTACTTCTATTCCCCGTATTCCTATTATCTGACAAATGTGAAACCGGAGACGGTGACTTTCAGCGAAAAGAAATTTACATTCCCCAAACCGAATGACGGATATTGGAGCGGGTATGCGCTTAGTTGGACAGACAGGGTCACCGGAGATGAAAAATCATATGAAATTACCGGTAATGAGGCTGTTATTGATGAATATAACGGACGAGAAGTTACGTATCGTGCAATCTTCACGATAGACGGTTCAACCTTGTATTCTTCCGAAGAAACGGTTTCTACTGTTTCGTATGTGGATTTATCCCGGACAGAATGGACGGCAACTTTATCACATCCGCTTCCGCTTCAGGGAGCAACAGGCACTGACGCGCTCAATTCGCCGACAGCTCATTTGGATGGCGATCCCGGAACTTATCTGTCCATGGTAAAACCAGAACACTCGCTTAACGGGGTAACAGTGCCTGCAGGCGATGTCGTTTATTTCATCCTGGATATGAAAAGCGAACAGAAATTTAACTATTTTCGTATAATACAACGGGGTTCAGGTGGTAATGTTAACTTAAGGGTCTATAAGGTATCTTTCTATGGCAGTAACGACGGCGCAAATTTTACGCCGATACAGGAAGGAATCGATATTCCTAGTGCAGGAGTCCTTTCTACAACCGATACAGGAAATCTTATAATGAAAGATGCGGAATACCGTTATGTTAAAATGACTTACGATCAATGGACAGTGACCAGTAATACCATGCAAATCGCTGAGTTTTATTTGGGTATCGTCAATTGATGTGAACCTCCGACAGGATTGTTAAAAAAAGGTCGTCATTTCAAATATAAAGAGAAATGACGACCTTTTTAATCCTTTATTTTACTACTTTTGCAGTTATAAAAACAGTGAGTAGGATTGTTGAAGATAAGGATCTTGGTACAATAACTCTCCGGAAGAGATTAAATGCCCGGAATTATACCATTCGTTTGAGCAGGGGAAAGGTTTCGATATCTTTGCCCGTTTGTGGATCATATAGGCGTGCATTGGACTTTTTAGAAGAATACCGCCCCCGTTTGATAAAGAGAATGGAAGAATCCCGTTCTAAACTTTTACCGGTAGTTGAGGAGTCCGTATGGAGGGAAAAAGCGGAAGAATACCTTCCTTTACGATTGGAAAATTTTGCAAAAATGTATGATTTTCATTATACATCCGTAAAAATAAGTAAGAGCAGAACCCGTTGGGGATCTTGCTCTTCCAGGCAAACAATCAATTTGTCTTTTTATCTGATGCTTCTGCCCGGACACTTGGCAGATTACGTCTTATTACATGAATTATGTCACACGGTTTATATGAATCATGGCCCGGAATTCTGGAAATTGTTGGATAGCGTCACCAAAGGGCGGGCAAAGCAATTACGAAAAGAACTCCGGTCTTACCGCTGGGGATGA
>JAIRZF010000223.1 GCA_031267385.1 Dysgonamonadaceae bacterium
AAAGACGGTATCGAAACCTTTTACAGGTTTACCTTTTTTAGCCATCTCACGGCATACCCCAAAAATGTAACACGCCCATTGTTGTGCCGGTTTATCAGCTTCTTCCAGTCCGAATTCGCACGATTCGTTCAAGTCTGAAGCATAAGCGCGGACTTTACCGGTTCCATTCGGTTTGATTTCGCAATACATTGCTTTGTCGATGGCTCCGGGAAGTACGAATCCGCCATTATAGTCCGTATGTTCTCCGATAATGTTGATCCGGCCGGGAGAAGTGTATAATGCACCTTCTGTTCCGTATAATGATTTAAATTTTTCTCTTATTTTTGAAACATCCATAATTTTTAAAATTAAGAATTCAGAACTGATTGTCAATTATCAATTAACAGGAATGTTTTTATTTACGTTTTTGCAACCAATAAGAGCATAATAGAGCAGGTAAATAAGACCAATTACAATTACCCAATAGCTGGTAAGGTAACCTACGCCGCCGGTTATATCAACGATTCCGTTCTGGGCTAACGGCAAAATACCTCCACCGCAAACAAGCACCATAAAAATACCGGAAGCTTTTTCCGTGTATTTACCTAAACCTTCTACGGCAAGGTTAAAGATACCGCCCCACATCACTGAAGTACACAATCCGGTCAGAACCAATAAAGCCGCATTAATCGGCACTTCTTCCAAGCCGAATCCTGCGGCGCCTTTGAATACAGGCAGAAAGAAAGGACAAGTAGGAGTGAATATAGCGGCCAACGTGAGAACTAAACCGACGGTGGATGCTACGCTTAACATGGATTTAGCGGATACTTTACTTCCGATGGCGGCGCCGATAAGCCGTCCGATCAACATTAAGAACCAATAGGTTCCTGCAACGGAACCGGCGATAGCTTCCGCATTACTTTTTAATACGCCCAGATCGGGATTTTGCAACCATTTTTGCAATATATTAGGAATGCCGACTTCAACGCCAACATATACAAAAATACCGATAGCGCCCAGAATAAAGTGGCGGAACGATAACGCGCTGTATTGAGAAGACTGGGAAGAAAGCTGTTGTTTTTCCTTATCGTTTTCGGGAATAGCGGTCAATATGATCACAATAAAAGCGAAAGCAAAGATAGCCAGAGCTGTGTACATCAATGGGAATACATGGCTAATTTTGGCTTCTGCAATAGAAGGAATCAAAATACCTGTTAAAATAATAACTGCAGTACCACAGAGAGAATTGAAAGAACCTCCGATCTGAATCAATTGATTTCCTTTATTCCCACCTCCTCCGAGCTTATTCAACATGGGGTTTACTACCGTGTTAAGTAGACACATGGAAAAACCGGATATAAAAGCGCCCGTTAAATATACTCCAAACGCTCCGATTCCTGAAATTGTCCCGGAGACCGTCTGAATCCCTACACCAATAAATCCAACGGCAATAGCGATAAGCGCTGTTTTTTTGTAACCTCGTTTCTGAAGCAAATTACCGGCAGGATAACCCATAATTGCGTAAGCGATAAAATTGGCAAATACGCCGAGTGTACCCATCCAGTTGGGTATTTCAATTCCTTGAGATTTGAAATCATACTTTAAAATATCTCCCATGGGGGAGGCCAGATTTGTTACAAAAGAGATCATACCGAAGAGGAAGATCATCACGATAATTGGTAACAGGTAACTCTGTTTTTTCTGCTGAGCCATAATGAATTGTGTTTTTAAAATTGATAATATTTTATTTAAATTATTTGATGGAAAAACGATAAATTGTCTGTGATTGGAATGTTTCTTCCGGACGTAAAATTACAGAGGGATATTCCGGTTTGTTGATACTGTCGGGATAATGTTGTGTTTCCAGGCAGAATGCCGATCGCATCGGATAACGTTTACCTTCTTTAGCCTCAAACTCGCCGGACATCCAGTTGCCGGTGTAGAGTTGAACTCCCGGTTCTGTGGTATAGGCATCCATTTCAATTCCCGTTTTAGGCGAGATTGACTTGGCGCAGAGGGATAATTCGTTTCCTTTCTTATTGAGTATATAAGTATGGTCATATCCTTTACCGAAGATCAATTGTTGGAAATCATCATTGATACGAGCGCCTATTTCATGGAAATTACGAAAATCCATCGGTGTTCCTTCTACTTTTTCAGGTTTTCCGTACGGGATTGCAGTGTCATCAGTTGGAAGATATGTATCAGCATTGATTTGCAAAAGATGATCTCCGATGTATTCATCACCGGCTCCCGACAGGTTGAAGTAGGAGTGATTTGTCAGATTGACGATCGTTGCTTTGTCTGTAGTTGCTTTATAATCAATCTGAAGAGCATTGTCGTCCGTTAATTTGTAGATTATCCCGATTGTCAGATTACCCGGATATCCCTCCTCTCCGTCTTTCGAAAGATAAGTCAGCTCAACGGTTTGATTGTCAATTTGTTTTGCATCCCAAACTACGGCGTTGAAGCCTTTTATTCCTCCATGCAGGTTGTTAGGGCCATTATTTACGGCAAGGGTGTATTCTTTTTCATCTAAAATGAATCTACCTTTAGCAATGCGATTTCCGGTACGTCCGCAAATTGCGCCAAAATATGGCTCTTGAGATTTCAGGTATTCATCAATAGAATCATGACCTAATACTACATCAATCATTTTCCCGTTTTTATCAGGAACATGGAGTGAGACAATTTTTGCTCCGTAGTTCGTGATTGCCGTCTCGAGTCCGTTTTTGTTTGATAAGATAAATAATTCAACCGTTTTTCCGTCGACAATTTGGTGGAAATTTTCTTTTTTAATTCCACCCAAGGTTGTGTTTTTGCTCATATTCTGATGATGGTATTGTTATTAGTTAGCACTGTTTCGTTTTCGATATGCAAATATATGATTATTTACTGATATGTGGACAAATTTACAATAAATTAACGTGAGTTCGATGGATGCAAAGTCCTCGTCTGATTTTCACATCACCTGCATTTCAGGATTTCATCCCCTTATGATGGGTGTTCGGACACAATTAAATACCTACTTTTAGGGATTGTATACCTGTTTCCCATACCTTACCTTTGACCCCGCTTTTAATCTGTTAAATTATGAAACGTATTCTTATTGTCATTTCTTCGATTGCCGTTTTAACTGCTTGTGCTACAAGAAGTGTGAGTAAAAGTTTTTATATCGAGCCGGTTACCGACCGCTATTCATATTTTTTAATCGACTCGATGCTTCAATACGGTCTCGACCATGAAGCCCTGTATACTTTGTTGGGAAATGTGAAACCGATGAGTTCGCTAGTCGGTTTTTCTTTTCCGATTGCCAACGCCGATACTTCTTTAAGCGTAAACGCCGACATTTTAAACCGGAACGAACACGGCGTTTATCTGGATAGAATCCGCACCATTCAAGAAGCGATAAATGCCATTCAACTTCCTGATATTAAGATTGTAATGATTCCATATGAATCGCCATGGGAAAACAAACGCTTAATTCAAATTAACGTCATACGTATCAGTGCTTTAGATAGTCTTTTGAAAGCAAAGGAGGATTTTTTCGGGCAGTTTGGCTTCGTACCCGGAACCGACCCTGCCGTAGTGGTAAATACAATTGAATATTCCGGTCGCTACGAGCGTTTTCGGGGATATGGTTATTTGTTCGGCTATCCGGATTATGCCGTTGATTTTTTTGTCAGGGCATTTCAAACCAACGATCGTACCGGCCGGTTTGTGGAAAGAAAATTTTTCCAAATACCTGCCTATTCCGGGAAGGAAGGTCAATTTGTATACGCTTATCCCAAAGATATGGAGCCGACCGCTGAGGTTGATTCCGTTTTGTATCACAGGGCAAATTATACGCTGAAACAATACGAGCAGATCCGGTCTGCTTATTTAAACGCAGACAGTACGGTACAGGCATATAAACTGCTTAAGGATGCGAAATAAACAAGATATACTTTCGTGAATGAAATTGTTCGACAAAAAGGACGTATTAAATGGTAAAATAGGCGTTTTTACCGGCATCTCTATTGTTGTTGCCAACATGATAGGTACCGGCGTTTTTACTACGCTCGGTTTTCAACTGGAAAAATTAAGCAATACGGCTGTCGTATTGACCTTATGGGTCTTTGGGGGGCTACTGGCTCTATCGGGAGCGTTCAGTTACGCCGAAATAGGGACTTTTATCCGGAAATCAGGCGGAGAATATACTTTTCTTTCCCATTGTTATCATCCGTTAATGGGATACCTTTCCGGATGGATATCGTTGACGGTCGGTTTTGCAGCTCCTATTGCGCTTGCTGCCATTGCCTTTACCGAATATTTTCCGCTGCAAACACCTTACCCTAAAATGATTGCCATAGTGTTGCTTGCAATTGTCACCTGTTTTCATTGCCGGAATCTGAAACTTAGTTCCAATTTTCAAAATATTTTTACGATATTCAAAATTCTATTCATCGTATTCTTTTTGTGTATAGGTATTTTTGTCCCTTCGGACGGTGGAAGTCCCATCCGTTTCGGACAAGATTATTGTACGGAAATCGTCTCGACCGCGTTCGCAGTGAGTTTGATTTATGTTTCCTATTCCTATTCGGGGTGGAACGCCGCCGTCTATATCACCGAAGAATTCAAAAATCCGGTCAGGGCTTTGCCCGTTGCGCTGATTGGAGGCACGTTAATAGTTACCGTTTTTTATACCTTGTTACAATATACTTTCTTGAAGCACGTCCCGGTATCCGAATTGACCGGATGCCTGAATGTCGGAGTAATAACCATGGAGCGTATTCTTGGCGCAAATGCGGCATCAATATTCGGCGGAGCGATTTCCCTGTTGTTAATATCGGGAATCAGCGCAATGGTGTGGATAGGTTCCAGAGTAACGGCAAGCATCGCCTCCGAATACAGGTTGTGGCGTTTTTTTCAACAAAAAGCGAACGGTGTTCCGGTAAGAGCTTTGGTTTTGCAGGGAATAATAAGCGCTTTCTTGATCATGACAGGGACTTTCAAACAAATCATAATTTATTGCGGGGTTTTGTTAAGCATTTCTTCCCTGTTGGTCGTTATCGGGATATTTATTTTGCGATACAAAAACAAGCAGGAATTGTCTTTTCGTTCGCCCCTGTTCCCGCTTTTCCAGATTATTTTTATTTTGGCTTCTCTCTGGATGATTATTTTCGCTTTTCTCAATGAAACAAAAGAAACTTTACTGGGATTATTGAATATAGGTTTTGGTTTGATAACATATGCGATTAGTAAATATAAATATAAATAACTAAAAATAAAAAAGAATGAATAAGATAAGAAAAAAGAAGCTGCAATGCCGGAAAATAGATTTCCGGTTGTTCTTGCTTTGGTTGTGCGCTTTCTTTACATGTTCGTCAATAAGTTATGCACAGAATACGTACAAGGTATCAGGAACAGTATCTGAATCGGGAAACAATGGAAAAAATGCGCCGATCGCATCTGTAACGGTTTCGCTGAACGATTATTCAATGGTCGTTTACACCGATATGGACGGAAGGTTTGTTTTTTTTAATGTACCGGAAGGAAAAACCGGTATAACCGTCAAATTTCTGGGAAAAGAAACAATTGAAAAATCTATTGAGATAACTGAAGATCTTGATTTGTCGTTTGTATTGCGAGATGACAATTTCCGGCTGGAAGAAGTCGTAGTAACGGCCAAACTAAAGAAGTCCGGTCAATCGACCGCCTCGCACATTTCAAAAAAAGCGATGGAACATTTGCAAGCCAATAGTCTGGCGGATGTGTTGTCGTTGCTGCCCGGCGGATTGATACAAGAGCGTAACCTGAACAATTCAAGCCAGGTCAATATCCGGACGGCTCTCGGAGACGATAATATGAACGCATTGGGCGTATCTGTCGTGTCGGATGGAACGCCGCTTTCCAACAACGCCAACCTGCAAGCGTTCAATCCCACCGTTCACGGAGGAACCGCCGCGCTGGTCAATGGCGCGTCTCCTGCCGGAGGCGCTGATATACGTACCATATCAATGGATAACATAGAGTCGATAGAAGTAATCAACGGCGTACCCTCGGTCGAATACGGAGACGTTACTGCCGGGGTTGTGATGATTACATCTAAATCGGGCGTAGAACCTTTACAGGTAGCGTTACGCGCCAACCAGAACGTGTACGAGGCCTCCGCCGGAAAAGGGTTTTCGCTCGGCAAGAAGAAAGGAACGCTAAATGTAGGCTTCAATTACGCGCATAACGTCAAAGACCCGGTGTCGTCGTATCGATACTATCAGCGTTCGACGGGTAAACTGACGTATTCCAATCTGCTGATGGAGAATCAATGGAGGACAAAGACCTCTCTCGACCTGATTTACGGAAGAGATAAGCAGGACGAAAATCCCGACGATAAGATATATCGGCGGGCAAGCGACGGAAAAGAACACGGATTACGATTCAATACGAACGGGACATTTGCTCCGAAAAACGGTGGAATATTCAGGAGTTTCAATTATACGGTTTCTTCGGGATTCGTGGCGAAAGACAGCTATTCGCAGGAAAATTATTCGTCGGCAAATGCGCCGTATTCCATGACGACAACCAACGGATCGGTGTTATCGAACAAGCCCAATACGCCTGTTTATGACGAAAACGGACAAGCGATTACCAATATCTCTCCATCCGATGCCGTCCATTATGCCGTTTACCTCCCCACCGCTTATTTTGGACAGTATAACATCGAAGGGCGGGAATTTAATCTTTTCGGAAAAGGAGTATTCAATTTTTTCAAAAAAACAGGGATTGTAAGCAACCGCTTTCTGGTAGGAGTCGATTTCAAATCAGATAAGAATTTTGGCGCGGGAAAAACATTCGATCCGACAACTCCGCCTTACCGGAACTTGCAGGCGCAAAACGCCACGTTCCGCCCCCGTAAATACAGCGATATTCCGGCTATCAGGCAGACCGGGCTTTTTGCCGAAGACAACTTTACACTCAATGCAGGCGACAGGCAATTGAAATTACAAGCCGGTCTGCGGTACGATCACATCTCCGTTGTAAAAGGAGCATTTTCCCCTCGCCTGAACGTCTCATTCGATGTGGCTCCCAATTTATTTGTATTGAGAGGCGGATACGGAATTACGGCTAAAGCCCCGACATTGCTTTACTTGTACCCCGAAAGAGCCTATTTTGAATACATCAACATCAACGAATTGACCAATGAAAACATTCCTGCCGCCGACCGTGTATTCCTGACGACTACCCGCGTTTTGGACACGCAGAATAGCGAGTTGGAAGTCGCTAAAAATAAACGGGGTGAAATTGGGTTCGACTTGAATGTAGGTCGGGTCAAATTGAACGTAACGGCTTTCAGCGACCGTTTGGATAACGGTTATTCGCTTGGATATACGACCTCGGCTTTTAGCCCGTTTACCTACAAATCGTATGTGCGCGAAGGCGACCATTTCAAATTAGCGGAAACAGCCCCCGTCTTATCGGCTTATTATACGCCTACCAACAACCTGACAGTACACACCGACGGCTTGGAATTTGACCTGAATCTGGGACGTTTCCACGCAATACGTACGGCTTTTTCCGTAAATGGAGCATGGCTGCAAACGGAGAGTTACGATAAGGGATATTATTTTTACGATCCGGGCGTAACTTCACTGACAGACCGGACGCATGTGGCGCTGTACGAAGAAAGCCTATATAAACATACTTACGAACGTTTCACTACGGCGGCCAGAATCACGCATAATGTTCCCGAATTGGGTTTTGTGATTACGCTTACCGGACAAACCATCTGGATAAATTCGGACTGGTATCATATCGGCAACACGAATATGCCTGAAAAATACATCTCGGTTAACGACGGCAAAGTGTATCCTTTTGATTCGTCGAAAGCCGGTGAAAACGAGTTCAAGTCCTTATTAATGAATACAAACGATAAGTTGGCGATTAAGGAAACATCCTCGCCTGTGTTTTGTTTCAATGTTAATATAACAAAAGAAATAGGACAACAGGCGCGTCTTTCGTTCTTTGCAAATAATATGTTTCGCAGTTATCCCATTTCCGAATCGAACCGGACTCCGGGTTCCTACCGCATGGGAAACAGCGGATTGTTTACTTTTGGAGTAGAATTAGTGGCAACCATCAAATAAAAACAGGTCAATATGAAACGAGCATGCAAAACTTGACCCAAAGAGCATGAATATGATGCGAGTTCCATATGACCTTTAAAAAACAAATTATGTACGTATGAAAACAAAATACAGTAAAATATCCCTCTTGCTTTTTGCGGCGCTACTGATACATGCCTGCACCGCTTTTGAAGATGCTGCGGATGTAAAAAAAATCGAATACATCACGATCAATCTCAAAACCAATTTCGAAATACAGGGTCTGGAAAATTTTTCAAACTTGAAAGTTACTTTGAATAATTACGACGAAGGTATTGTTATTGAAAAACCTTTTGCGCGCGACTTATCTATCGGAAACCTGATCCCCGGAATATACGACATACTGATTTCGGGACGGGCGGAAGACGTCTTCGGAGAATCGTTTTTAATGAGCGGATCGCTTGAAAAAAAGGCCTTGCTGGCAGACGGGGAAAATATCCTGATTTTGGCAGATGGCGTAAACGTAAAACCATTAATATTCAAAGAAATATATTATTGCGGATCGAAAACGCCCTCCAATACAAACTGGTTTCGCGATCAGTTTTACGAAATATACAATAATTCGCTGGATGTGATATATTTGGATGGATTGTATTTTGCCAATCTTTACCCGATTGCCGCTACGGCGACACTTCCCATCTGGCCGGAAACCGACGGCAACAAGTATGTATATGCCGACCGTATATGGAAAGTTCCGGGAAATGGTACGGATTATCCATTGGCTCCCGGCGAATCGTTTGTAATCTCGCAATTTGCGGCAAACCAGCAATTGGATATTTATAATCCCAAATCTCCGGTAAACTGTTATTCTTCCGAATTTGAGTTCAATATGAACAACGCCAATTTCCCCAATCAGCCGGCTTACGACATGCTGCATGTTTTCTACAACGGGAAAGCAGACATGACCGGCGTGCAATACCTGACCTCGGTCTTCGGAGGCGCTTATGTTATATTCCGTGTTCCTGAAGGGGAAATTTATGATCCGGAAAACAATCCGGAACTGCAAACGAAGAATTTGGCGAGCGGTTCTACCATCTACGGAAAAATCCCGGTTGCATACGTCCTGGACGGTGTCGAAGCCGTGGACAATGATGCCAAGGCGCAGTATAAACGAATGCCGGCTCTGCTGGATCAGGGAGTTACCACTGTGGGAGATACTTATATCGGGCAAAGTGTCGCCCGTAAACGCATCGGGCAGAATCCCGACGGAACGCCTGTCTTACAGGACACCAATAACAGTACGGAGGATTTCGACCGGAATCTCATTCCGCAATTCCGCCGTTACGATTCAAAAATGCCGGGTTGGAATCATACATTATCAGGAAATTAATTTCAAGCAAAATATGAAACGAGCATGCAAAACTTGCACCAAAGAGCACGAACATGACGCGAGTTCCATACGACCATTAAAAACAAATTATGTACATATGAAAAATAACAGATATTACAAAAATATTGCCTGCTTGTTGGGAATCGCAATAGTGGCGGTAAATTCAATGCAGGCGCAAGAAATCGAAAACTCTCCGGCAGCTTTTGAACGGATGAAAACCGAAAATCTTTGGGGTCAATCGTCCAATGCAGGAGGAATTTTATTAGACAATCCGCTACAATACAGTATATTTGATGTGTCGTATCACTCGTTTGAAGGAAATTTCCGTCGTCCGCAACAGGGACAAAAAGGGAATAACCTGCATTTTTCCGCTGAAGGTGGCGTAGCAATTAAAAAATTGTACGTCTGGGGAAATTTTGGATACCGGAATGAAAATATCCGGGATGCCAATTTCAATTCCTCCATCATCGATCCGTATAGAGGGATGCCATACTATACCGCCGATTTGAACGCAAGCGACTGGCACAATCAATTTTACGACATGCAGTTTAAGGCGGCGCTTCCACTGAGCAACTCCGTATCGGTAGGATTAGACGGGATATATAAGGTTATCCAGGCAGCCAAACAACGGGATCCCCGTACCCTGAACCGTTTTTATTCCATTGATCTTAAGCCTGGAATCGTTTTTTCTCCGGCAACAACCCACCGTTTCGGTTTGAATCTTGAATATTGCAACCTGAAAGAAAATTCTTCGCCATCGCTGGTCAACGTGAGCGATTATCAAACCTACTACGAACTGTACGGATTGGGGACGGCGATAGAAAATATCTGAACGGGAAAAACCGTCAATTATGTGGGCGATAAAGTGGGTGGAAATCTGCAATACAACTACCGGAAAGATGAAATCAATTTCTTGCTGTCGGGTGGATATTTTTTTAGAGTAGAACAGGCGGAATTTTCATTCACCACTCCCGAAAAGTTCGGAACCGCTAAGGAGAAAGGCTGGAATGTCGAGGCATTGCTTGATTTATCGGGAGAAAAATTTTCGCACCATCTGCAAGCCGCTTACATCCATTCCGGAATCGACGGTATCCGGTATGTGAAACGGAATACGACCAATCAAGGCTGGCAAGTTCTGTCCAGCTATGTTCGTTCTACCTATCAAACCGAAGCAGCGTCCATTGATTACAGCTTAACGGCCAATCGAGGCAAAGAGTATAAGTGGAAAATCGGCGCAGGTGCACGTTACCTGAAAAAGAACGACGAATACTTGTTGCCCCGCTCCGTAAAAAATGCCGAAAACCTGTTGTTTTCCGTCAATGGTAAAGCGTTGGCTTATTGTTCGGATAAATTGTCCCGCAGACTGCTGATCGGAGTCGAGGCAGGACACAACCGCAATCTTTCGGGCGCTTATTCCTACACGGGAAATCATGCAGATTATAAAATCGTTACCGAATTGGAACAAAATGACTTGAACTACCTGATTTCTGATTTTTATTTTCTAGGCGGAAATATAACTTATTCCCAAAAAATCAAGGAAAACGACAAGGCAAACCTGTATATCAAAGGGTTAGTGAATTATCAGAAAACAGATAGTTTTGATTTCAATCGTCGTTCTTTTCTGCAAATCTCGATTGGCTGTAATTATTAGTGAATTCAGTTTAAATAAAATCCGGATATGACTAAAAAAAAATTTCTTGTTGTTTCGTTTATACTGCTATCGGGGGCTTTATCGGCGCAAAAAATTATTGCTCCGACCGTCAAAAGCAAGACTACATTCGCTATCGTTATCGATGAAACCAGCTTGGATAAGGTTCGCGACATGGTTTATGCCTATCGCGACGTCATCGAAAAAGACCGGTTGGGAACCTATATTATTTCCGGCAATTGGAAGTCGCCCGATGCTATCCGTGAGATATTAATCGAGTTGCATCACGACAAAAAAGCTCCGTTGGAAGGAGTAGTTCTGGTTGGCGATATTCCCATCCCTATGATTCGCGACGCCCAACACCTGACTTCGGCATTCAAAATGAATCAGTCGCGTAACTGGCAGGAATCAAGTATCGCTTCCGACCGGTTTTACGACGATTTCGGTCTGAAGTTTGATTTTATCAAACAAGACAGCATCAAAACATTGATGTATTACTATTCGCTTCAGGCCGATTCGAAACAATTCATTTGCCAAGACATCTATTCAGCGCGTATCAAACCGCTCGAACGCGCGGATAAATATGCGCAACTGGAGGCATATCTGAAAAAAGTAGTTGCCGAACGGTCGGCTGCGCCAAACATTATCGACAACTTGACGATGGCGCGCGGACATGGGTACAATTCCGAATCGAAAGTGGCCTGGTCGGGCGAACAAATCACCCTCAAAGAACAATTTCCGGAATTGTTTAACGCAGGAAACTGGGTGCGATTCATGGATTTTGAAACTTTATGGCCAATGAAGCCGGTATGGCTGGTCGAAGTGCAACGTCCGGAGTTAGATATCATGCTGTTCCACCACCACGGCTCAAATGATGTGCAATATATCAACGGTTACAAGAACGCAAGCGACCCTCAAACTTCGGTGGAAAATATTAAACTGTATTTGCGTAGTAAAGTCCGGGCGGCGGTTGGAAGAGGAAAAAGCAAAGAAGAGGCTGTCGAATCGTATCAGAAATACCTGGATGTACCCCGCTCGTGGTGTGAAGAAGCATTTGATCCCCAAAAGGAAGAAGCCGATTCACTTTACAACCTGAATCTGGATATATACGTGAGCGATGTACTGAAAATAAAGCCTAATGCCCGTTTTGTGATGTTCGACGCTTGTTATAACGGTTCGTTTTACGAAGATGAATACATTGCAGGCGCTTACATTTTCAATGATGGCAAAACAATTATCACACAAGGAAATACTGTCAATACGATTCAGGACAAGTGGCCTGACGAGTTCTTAGGTCTGCTGAACGCCGGACTTCGCATCGGATTATGGGGCAAGCAAGCGCCTTTTTTGGAAACGCATCTGATAGGCGATCCGACTTACCGCTTTGCCAATCACTCGACGGTAAGGTTTGACATCAACGAGGCAATCGCCTTGCACGGTAACGACAAATCGTATTGGTTGAAGCTGACCGGACACACTCATGCCGACGTTAGGGCAATGGCGTTACGGGTGTTGTACACCGTCCGTTACAACAAATTATCCGATTTATTACGGGATACTTATTTCGCATCTCAGAGCGCTATCGTACGTCTGGAGGCGGTACGTTTATCCGCCCTGATAAACGACGCCAATACCATTCGGATCTTGGATGCAGCCGTAAGCGACAGTTATGAATTGATTCGCCGCTTCGCTATCGAATATATTGCCAAAAACGGTTCGGATAAGCTAATACCTGCTTTTGTACGAAGTCTTTTTACGGATTATACCTCCGAGCGCATTCGCTTTAAACAGCAACAAGGCTTTAATTTTTTGCCGGCTGATTGGTTGAAACAAGAAATCAATGTACAAGCCGCCGAACGTCCGTACTTTCCATCCGAAAAAGTCAATGACATGCTGAAAGGCGTTAATAACGCTGCAAAATCTATGAGTGAAGAAATGGGAACAATTATGGATACCCTTTCTCCACTCAAAAAGAAACAGTCGAGCATCAGCCGTTATCGCAATTTTCCTGTGATTTTTGCCATAGATTCATTATTGTCTTTTGCCGCCGATTCGTCGCGCGATACGAGCTTAAGAGTTCAATCCGTTGAAGCGCTGGGCTGGTATGTTTATTCCTGCCGGAAAAAAGACGTAATTAACGGTTTGCAAAAAATCATCGCCACTACCGACAATGAACAGTTGAGATACGAAGCGAAGAAAAGCGTCGGGCGGCTTTCGGATTAATCGACGTTCAAAGTCACGCGTTTGAAGTCGCTAACCGTCAGGTCTTTGTTTTGTTGTTTCAAGTACTGGTCGATAGTCAGTTTAGAATCTTTTACGAAAGCCTGGGC
>JAIRZF010000069.1 GCA_031267385.1 Dysgonamonadaceae bacterium
TCTTTGTCAACTGGGCGGAGGTATTTTAGTTCTATGCTTGTACGTTTACCGTTTGCTTTTTCGATAGTTACTTCGTCTTTTTCAAATGAAATAAATTTTGCTGTTGTCTTGAATAAACCATCAGTAGATTCCCAATTGCGAAAACCTTTATAAGGAATTTCCAAATCGCAAAGTAACTTGAGCATTTTCTCGTTAGGGTATTTATATTTCTCCAAAAGATCAACAAGCACTCGATCCGCACGCGGAGATTGCGAATACGATTCTAAAGCAAAACTTGTAAAACTTTTCTCCGTGTTGGTAACCATTTCTGTAAGATGCCGGTGCATATTACTCTCATAAATGTTTTTTGAATTTTCCCATTTAGCTTTAACATAGTTCTCCCGCGTTTGGGAATGCTTGATGTCCTCGGGAAGCATACCTCCCATAAGAAGCTGACCTGTATGATCTGATGGATCCGGTTCTGGCCAGACGTTCATCAGTAGAAGTACTGGTTTGAAGTTCGGATCAATTGCTTCTCGACAATTGAGTATCAACGCTAGATATAATTCCGCTCTATCCTTTCTCTTAAAATCGTATTTAACATCATATTTGCCGATATATGAAGATGACCATAACAAGTGACCAATTTCTCCGTTTGTACCGGTATTTGCATAGAAATCAACCCTAATTCTATCATATTCCGTTCTCGTTGAAGGATAAGGCGGAATTGGCGGAAAAAATTTTTTCTCTTTCAAATTCTTATTTGCCTTCTCTATTTTCAAAAGCAATTCCCTTAATATCGCATCTGTTACCTCAATTGTCTTAGTGTCTTCGGCAATGGATGACATACACCCAAAGCCAAAGAATATTGATAGCACAAAAAAGCTGACTATACATCCGCAATTTAATCTCATAAAATTAACTCCTATCGTTTGTTATAGTGATGGTAATACTGGCGGAATAAATGGTAATACTGGCGGAATAACATATATCCAAGTACTTGTGGGAGCATCTGAACTAACACTCTTACTGGTTAAGTCCGTTTTACGAACTGTTATCATGTATTTACTTCCCTGCTTTTGAACTGCTACGATAGAAGTAGTACCGTTAGCAATTGCCTCTGAACCAACTACTATCTTATCTTCTATTTTTACTTGATATCGAATTGGCAAAAAAACCGTTGCTTCTCCCGTTTTAGGTTCTGATACCGGTAACCCAACTCTTGATGGTAATCCAGTTATATCGTGGCCACTTATATTTAAGAGTGGTCCCCCAATTCTGTCCTTGGTTTTTTCGTATGTCAACTTACAGGAGATAGTCGTTAAATCATCCTCGGTTGGTGGATGTAAACTACCAATCAATCTGCCTTTAGCAAAATAGTTTTTTGCCGGGTCCGGATCACCTCTGTATTCAGCATAGCCTGGTTTATCGCCATCCTTTTTATCTCCCCATTCTTTTATTAATAAATTCTTAAACGAGACATTGAAAGGGGCAATGACATAGAAACCAGTTAATACTAATCCATAGGTATCTTTTTTATGGTCATAACCAGTGACGTTTGGATCTTCTACCAGATAAATACTTGACGGTTTGACAACGGTTGCGACAACATTTTCTTCACCGAGGTCAGTTGTGCCGTCTTTGGCTTTGACTTTCACGGTTGCCACAAAGTCTGTGGAAGATGCCTGAAATGTTGTTGTACTCGTCATTTTCATTACACCCTCTGGTTGGGCATTGGAGGAGTCAATTGTATATTGTTTTGAGTTGTCAAACGACCACGCTTCAACCGTACCGCTTTCTCCAAGTCCAAAGTCATACGTAGCATGACCGGGGAAATCATCGCTCGAAATCATTTTTATTTTGAATTGTCCCGTTGTCGCTTTAAACGTACACTCCGTTGCTGCCGTATAGGGACCGAAAGTTAAAACTTTTCCGCTGGCATCTGTTTTCTTTTTGTTTGCTATGTTATCCCAAATATCATAAGTAACGGAAACTTTAAATTTTAGATTCCATTGTCCGGCATTAGGCGATGATACTTTAGCCGACCACGAATTGGTACTATTACCGGCTCCCGTAGTAATAGAAACATTCGGATTACCCGGATTCGGCGGAGGCAGAACAACACCTAAAGGCGGAATAAATGTTGTACTCTCAATCACGCAAGACCACGTTGGATCAACCGGCTTAATTTCGCGATTTTCCAGCGATGACGGATCAACCGAAGCTGTTATTGCATACTTTGCAGTATTGTTTCCAATATTTTCAACTTCGCCGGACGCTTTAATTTTAACCGTTTGTTCGTCCGTAGAAATCATAACTGATACTATTGGAACATCAGCCGCTTGACAAAAAGCCGCAACGGAAACTGCCGTCAATAACACAAACCAAAAACTAATTTTTGACATAAATTTTCTCCCAAAATTGATTGTTTATTTGTAACTATCCAGTCGCTGGAATTTTTATCAACCACAGAGAGCACAGAGTTCACAGAGATAAATTTTTTGAATATGAAATAAACGAAGATTTCTTTTTCCATTCTTTCGTATATTTTCGTATTTAAAAATTCCCCTCTATGTTCTTTGTGTCCTCTGTGGTTATTTAAAATCAACGGAATAGTTATACTCAAGCTGTTTTAATATCCCCGAAACTGTGATTACAGAAACGCAACATCGCAAAGCGGTTGTTCAATAACGAAGCCTACCGCCCATACCATCTACGGTATACGTTTATTTTTTTCGTTTTTCATACATTTCAATTACTTCACGTTGTTCGGGTATGCGGTGTATAAATTTTTCGTGTCCCCGTTTCATGAAAGCCTTCCATTCCCGACGTTGGTATTCGTCCCATTGGTTCAGGTACCATTTCAACGCTTCAGCTAATTGTTTCACATTATCCTCCTCTTCGGAGTAAGCGATTGCAGCCTGATATGCCGCAATCCGATTTTTACGCTGCATTTCAATTCCGCCTCTGATAGCGTATTTATCGTCGAGCGATTTCCAAAGCAAACCAATTCTATGTCCGTTTGCAGTTTCATAAACTTTCGGCAAAGGCGGCGGATCGTAATATGCGTTAGGAAGACACGGAATGCCGAATTTCATTTTTTCTTCGTATGTCGGCTTGCCATGAAGCCGATCAATTGAAACAGAAGACAGGATTGTATTGAAACAATAATTCCTGTCAATCTTAACAAAATAATATCCTTGCCCGCTAACAACGAATTGTTTATGAACACCACCCCAAAAATCACGTACCCTAAATTTCGCAAGCGGTGAAGATTTTGAAACAAGCGATTCCGCATACTTAGAGTAATTTTGCCACTCTGAAGATTTATATTGCGACCATTCCGTCATCTTCCAATTTTGAAGCGATGAATAAATCTCAACAGAATAATCCCGCATTCGGTTACTACTATAATGACCGTCTTTATTGAAAAAATACATCCCAATTTTGTAAGTACCCGGTTCGCGAATCCGTAATAAATACCAAATGTCAGGACCATCCATACTCCAAGGATACGCTTCTCCGTGATCATCCCATTCGGCTTGGCGGCGATAACCGTAATAAGGATCATAAAGCGTTTTGGG
>JAIRZF010000119.1 GCA_031267385.1 Dysgonamonadaceae bacterium
CAAAGAAAACTACCGCACCGTATTCAGCCGTCATGCTCATGGCTCAAAAGTTTAATCTCCCTCCATTCGGCGGGCGACAGGCCGGGGTCTACATACTCGCGGAAAGCCCGGTAGAACGACGCGCGGGTATTGAAACCCGCCTTTTCGCCGATATCCTGTATTTCCAGCGACGGATTACACAGCAGTTTCTTGGCGGCCTCCAGGCGGTAACGCATCAGCAACTGCTTGAAACTGCAGCCAAACCGGCTGTTGATGCATGACGACACATAACTGCGATTAGTGTTCAGTTTCCCAGCGACGTCCTGCAGAGTGAGGTGAGGTGTGGTAGGCGATACAGCTCCTCTTCCTCGAACAGCCGCCTGATTTTTTCGGACAGGATTTTATCAGCGGCAATCCTGTTCCGGTCAACGACGCCGGTATAGGCGGACTTGAACTTTTTCGCCGGATTGTCCATGAAGTCAAGGTCTGTCCGGACGGGCAGCGTCAGGTTGAGGTTCAGCACGGAGATGGCCGTTATCATCACCGTGAAATAGACGTTAAACACCACGCCGGCATGAGTCTCGTTGTTGTACGACATAAACACCACGCATACCAGCGGATAAAGCAGAAAAAGACAGTCCATCGCTATCAGCAGTTTCAGCGGACGGACCGACAACCGGTGTGCCCGGTACGTCTTCCACACGCGGAGAAACTTTGCCAGCGCCGTACCGAAATAGGTAAATACCTGCCCGACAAAGACTGCCATCATCAGCAGGAAAAAGCCTACATGTAGCTGATACCTGCCTGCATAGCCCAACAGGTCGGTCAGCGAGCGGCAAAACGGAATATGCGGCGCCCCGGAAAGCGTAAGGACTGTCCACAGGCATCCGAGCGAGAGAAATGGAATGAACTGTAGTGTTTTTGGCCTTGTCATGCCTCGGAACAAAGGGAGTGAAGGAAGAGAAAATTAAGTGGCGAAATATCAACCTGTGCCTGTTTTTCGGCTTTATTCTGTTTTCCCTGAACTGGTGGATGCTTTACCTGCCCTTACCGCTTGCAGCCAATACCGCCATTTATGTTTTCACTTTGGCATTGGGGTATATTTTATTGCTGGTTGGAGGAATATGGATGAGCCGCCTGTTAAAGAACAATCTTATGGATGACGTCTTTAATTTGGACTGCGCCCGTACGGGTATATAATAAATATCTCTTTGGCAAGAGATTAGGTTTGTGTTCTTTGAAATAATAACCTATCATCACCCGACTTATCTGAAAGGGAAACACCGGACAGGGAGCATAGCATGTCGGGAAAGCCATAAGTCAACTAACTGCCGTGTTGCGGCTGAATGGCAAGATGAAACGATAGATATGAGGATAAAGTCTGGATTGATTGAACGACAGTCTGAGCGACCCTTTGAATAGTTATGACGGAAAGGCAGCAATGAAACGTCATACCGTAATACTTTACCTGGTTTCTGGGCAGTGTAAAGCAAAAGAACTTGTTACGGTGCAGGTGCAATAAGCATAAAAGGACGAAAATCGTATCCGACAATCTATCATGCCAACAGTTATTATATATCTAAACGGGGATTACCTAACCCGGAACGCCGCAAGGCTATGAGGTTTCAGACTTCTGAATATTCGGTATGGTAACGGAGCTTCCGTAGTAGTCCGGGCAAGGGAAAGCCTTGTACATGGCGAAGGGAAGCAGTTAATATCTTTAATACGTTTAACGGAAAATGTGAGAGACATTATGAGAAGTCCAGAGAAAGTATTAAATAGTCTAACGGAGCATAGCAAAATTTCAGACTACAAGTACGAAAGGCTATACCGGATTCTGTTCAATGAAGAGATGTTTTATGTTGCTTATCAAAACAAATATGCAAAACAAGGCAACATGACACCCGGAACCGACGGCAAAACCGCCGACCGGATGAGCATTTCCAGAATTGAACACCTGATTGAACGCCTCAAAGACGAGACGTATCAACCCCATCCCGCAAGGAGGGTGTATATTCCGAAGAAAAACGGCAAACAGCGACCGCTCGGAATTCCTTCCTTTGAGGATAAATTAGTGCAGGAGGTTATTCGGATGATTCTCGAAGCCATTTATGAAGGGCATTTTGAAGATTCTTCACACGGTTTCAGACCCAAAAGGAGCTGCCATACTGCACTAACATGTATTCATAAAACGTTTACCGGAACAACCTGGTTTATCGAGGGAGACATTAAAGGATTCTTTGACAATATCAATCACTCGGTTTTGATAAACGCACTGCAAGAAAGAATTTCGGATGAAAGGTTTATCCGGCTCATTCGTAAATTTCTGAATGCGGGATACATGGAAGACTGGAAATTTCATAACACGTACAGTGGAACTCCACAAGGTGGTATTATCAGCCCAATACTGGCAAATATCTATCTTGACAGGTTCGACAAATACATGAATGAATATGCCCAAACTTTTGACAAAGGGGAACACAGACGCAGAAGTTCGGAACACAGACATCTTGAAACAAAGAAATATAGCTTGCAACGGAAACTCAAAGTAGAAACGGATGATAATATCAGGAAACAACTGATGGAGGAAATCCGGACAGTAGAAAAAGAATGGGTTAAAATCCCTTGTGGCGATGCTATGGATAAAAATTGGAGAAGATTAAAATATGTCAGGTATGCAGATGACTTTTTAATTGGAGTAATCGGAAGTAAAGCGGACTGTACACAGATTAAAGCAGATATCGCACAATACATGAGCGAAAAGCTTAAACTGGAACTGTCCGATGAAAAAACTCTGATAACTCAAGCACAGAAACCTGCAAAATTTCTTGGATATGAAATCTTCATTCGTAAATCCAATGCAACAAAACGGGACAAAAACGGAACTCTAACAAGAGCGTTCAACAATAACATTGTTCTACATGTCAGCAGCGAGGTCATGAAGAAAAAACTAATGGACTATGATGCCATAAGATTTGATTTTAGCACAGGAACAGAGGTTTGGAAACCCAAAGCCCGCAGCTATATGAAGAACCGTGAAATGACTGACATTCTGATGCAATACAATGCGGAAATTAG
Organism: Dysgonamonadaceae bacterium; assembly: GCA_031267385.1. Lineage (GTDB taxonomy): Bacteria > Bacteroidota > Bacteroidia > Bacteroidales > Azobacteroidaceae > BNXB01. The sequence goes on from JAIRZF010000119.1 coordinate 3,058, forward strand.
AGGATTCTAAGAGGATTTGTCAGGCTGTTTGTTTTGTTCATCTTAGATTGCCGCCTGTTATCTTCAAAGTCCCGGAAAGAGATATACTCACAATGATGGTTCATAATCATAACAGGCCATTGCTC
>JAIRZF010000133.1 GCA_031267385.1 Dysgonamonadaceae bacterium
GACGATTCAACCAAATTTAAAGTGTTAAATCTAGTTAAAAAACAATTAAAGCAAGGATACGGAATTGTCATTATGTTATTGATGTGCTGTGTTTTATGATCAGTTCTCTTTCGGAGAACTCCTGCAAATGTAAACAATTATTTCGGATTATGAAAAAATCATGCCAAAAAAAAGAAAAAAAAGGGAGTTAGAGGGAGTTAGAAGGAGTTAGAGGGAGTTAGAAGGAGTTAGAGGGAGTTAGGGGGGCATCCACCTCAATCCTTTTATTTTATAATGATCATAGTTGCACCAAAGCCATATTCCCTGAAAGATGCATCCTGAACAGGATAGTTCTTATATTTCGTTCGCAATTCATTCAAAACAGCATTCCGGAGTACACCCTCGCCTTTCCCATGTATAAACACAATCTTCTGCCCTTTTTGAGATTTATATTTCGCTATTGTTTCATGAAATGTTTTCAATTGAAATTCCAGCATATCCGTATTGCTCAATCCTGCTGTCGAGTCGAGAAGTTGATTGATATGCAAATCTATTTCCACAACCGGAACAGTTTGCTGCTTTGGGGGCTGGAATGATCGTGTAGAAGGAATATCTATTCTTACTTTTTGAGTCATTGCCTCTTGCAGATCGGAAGCGCTGATAAGCATTTCACGTTCAGCAGTATCATTCGTAACAAGCGGATAGATAAGGGCTTCATCCTCAAAAAAGTCATTTTCACGAAAACTATGCAATTTATAGAATTTTACTCCATCAATCCGGAGTTCCACGCTATATGAATTTTTAAGACTGTAAGGCTTATCCTTTTTAAATGCGATAAATTGGATACAGACACGTTCCAATTCATTGAGTTGCAGTTTTGTAAATTCCTCTATGAATAAACGGGTATTGGGTTCTATCAATTCTGTATGACGACTTCTCCATGAATTGTTTTCCCGGTTCATATAGTTAAAAAACAAGTAATAATTACTTTCATTGATCAGGTAGGTCTCATAGTCACATTTCCCCAATTCTTTAATATTTACAGGTAAGAATGTGAGATAAACATTCAATTTATCTCCTCCGGAAAATTCTTCCGGCTTATACGTTTCCTGTGGTTTAGTGGGTTCCTGCACCGGGATCTCTACTTTTTCCACAGCAACTCCGGATGTCTTCCTTGCCCGGAAATCATCGGTATCGACCACTACACATTCCCGTGCCAGAACAGGAGTCTCGAATCCATCTTCTTCCTCCACCAATACAATATCTTTAGTCTGGAATCTCCTGACAATTCCACCTCCCACCGAATTCAAAAACCTGACTTTATCTCCTATTTTTACCATCTTCAACTTTTTACCATCTTCAACGCTTATTTTAACATAAAAATTAGTCACAGACGTCTACAAAGAATTCGTAAAGATCTTTCGATAAAGCAAATTCCGACGCCAGACATTCCGCAAAACCGGAATCAAACAATTCTTTACCTATCGGCTTTCTTTTGTGTATATATACGCTTTTACGCTGCATCCAGGCTTGGAAATATTCCGGAAGATCATTTTTCAACGGACGTTTATATTGCTCTCCGTCAAGAATATATCCATGTTTTCCGATGAGATCCTGAGTTATTTCTTTAAACCGGCCGGGCTCGTATTCGATTCGTTCCCGCATATCATCCATGATCTTTTTCTTTGAACCATACAATCCCATTCCATAAAGATAACCTGTTGCGGAAATTTCCATGAAAAATGCGGGAAAATTCTGCCATTCCGGAACCATTCGCTGGAATGTGATCCACATGTGATCTTTATAAGGCGTTTTATCGTATGAAAAACGGATGTCACGATAGATCCGGGATAAAACCCGGTTGGTACGAAAATCGAACTGATTGTCAATTTCGTACATTGCCGGAGTCATTGCAACCACCAACGCTTTCAGTGGTTGCAATAATTCCAACTCATAAGAATATTTATGTTCATCAAACCAAGGCTTACAATTGTTTTCGCCAAGGTCTTTCAAGAATTTGAAAGTATCCTGAGTGAAGCCGTTGAAACGATTTTCCATAGTCAGATACCTAATGTTTTACGGATTTCGTCCACTTTTTCTTCTGCTGCCGATTCAGCCTGTTCGAGTTCTTCCCTCGTTTTAACAGGTATTTGAACTTCGATATAAAATTTAATTTTGGGTTCTGTTCCCGAAGGACGAACCGATACTTTGGTGTTGTCTTCCGTGAAATACTGAAGCACGTTCGACGTGGTTGGCATATCGAGCGTTAATTGCTCATTTTCAACCAGATCATACCCTATTAATTTCACAAAGTCTTTGATAAGGACAACTTTAGAATTGGCAATCTCTTTGAATGGATTTTCCCTGAAGTTTTTCATCATAGCTTCAATTTCTTCCGCTCCGGATTTTCCTTTACGTACAACAGAAATTCCTTTTTCTTTAGAAAAACCATATTCCAGATAAATATCCTGCAACAACCGATACATACTTTTACCACTATCTTTAGCCCATGCAGCAATCTCGGCCAGCAACATACAGGCGGAAACAGCATCTTTATCACGGACAAAATCTTCGGCAAGAAATCCATAACTTTCCTCGCCGCCGCCGATGTATTGTCTTTTACCTTCATTTTCACGCACTACGGTAGCAATCCATTTGAATCCGGTATAACAATCATATATCTGCACTTTATTTTTTACGGCAATGGTTTTCACCAGTTCTGAAGAAACAATTGTTTTTACAATATATTCTTTTCCCGTCAGTTTTCCGAGCTCTTTCCAACGTGTGATCAGATAATGGAAAAAGAGCAATAATGTTTGATTTCCGTTTACCAGCACAAACTCTCCGTTATCATCACGAACGGCAATTCCAACGCGGTCGGCATCGGGATCTGAGGCCATCACCAGGTCGGCATCCGTAGCAATCGCCCGTTTGATTGCCATTTCAAGAGCTGCCGGTTCTTCCGGATTAGGAGAAACGACTGTCGGAAAATCGCCGCTCACAACATCCTGTTCGGGAACATGGATGATATTGGTAAATCCCATTGCATCCAGTGCTGTGGGAATTAACCGGCCTCCCGTACCATGAATCGGAGTATAAACGATTTTAATATCATTATGACGTTCAATCGATTCCGGGGAAAGCGAGAGTTTCAATAAGTCATTGATAAACATGTCATCCATTTCCTTATCCAGAATCCCAATCAATGCCGGATTTCCCTCAAAATGAATATCGGAAACGGAAGATATTTGGTTCACTTCGGCAATGATATTTTTGTCGTGCGGAGCGACTACCTGTGCGCCGTCGTCCCAATATGCCTTATATCCGTTGTATTCTTTCGGATTATGGGAAGCTGTCAGGACAATACCGCTTTGGCATCCCAACTTACGAATAGCATAACTGACTTCGGGAGTCGGACGTAAATCCCGGAATAAATAGGCTTTAATTCCGTTGGCGGAAAAAATATCAGCTGATATCTCGGCAAACTTACGGCTGTTATTCCGGCAATCATGTCCAATTACAACCTTGATTTCCGGCAAATTAGCAAATTCTTTTTTCAAATAATTCGCCAATCCCTGGGTTGCGGCTCCAACGGTGTAAATATTCATCCGGTTGGAACCGGCTCCCATAATTCCACGAAGACCTCCGGTACCAAATTCCAAATCCTTATAGAACGCCTCGATCAAATCGGTTTTATCTTCCTTATCGAGTAATTGTTGTACCTCTTTACGAGTTTGTTCGTCGTAATTCTCTGTTAACCAGGATTGTGCTTTAGAGGTTACCTGTTTCAATAAAACTTCGTCTTGCATAATATTTTTACATTTAATGATATTTATTCCAAATATCCCTGAGGGACTTCTTTTACTTTGAGCCACTCTCCTTTTTCGTTCACGATTTTACGATAAAAGTCTGGGCTCATACCCGGCCTGTTCGGGTATTGCGACCGGCCATAATCATTGGTAATCAATTTTCCGTCTTTTTCTTTCTTCACAGCTCCGTCCATGTATTTAACAATCAGGTATTCACCCAACTTTTTCCATTCTGTAGTAGCCTTTTGAGCTTGCGAGATACTATAATCGGTTAGAAAAGCCAGGGTTTCCTTCCTGTCTTTTTTAACGAGTTCGGAAGCTTTTTGTTCAACTAATGATTGCATTTCAAGAAAACCGGATTCCAGTTTATCCTGTAACGGTTTCGTGTCCATAATCATCTGATCATAACGACCATAAGCCGTATTTGCGACCCAATTGTGGATCCAGAAAGCGGAAGTCCACGAAAAATGGCTGAAATCGCCGTTACCCACCCGGTAACATTCCGGAGTTTGTGTCATGGAAGCATACATGGGAGTATAGACGGTAAACATGGCGTCGTCGACTCCGAACCAGAACACGCCTCCCACTTCGTCCGGCAGATAGTTCCGCATCTGTCCGACAAACGTAAAACCGGTTTGTTGGGTAGAGGTCGGGCGTTCGAAACAATAATCTATACTATCCGATTGCCAGGCCAACGGAGAAAAACGGTATGGCGAGTGAAAAGGGCCTGCAGCCACATCTTTAGTGGGATCCAGGGGAGTGCCTTCATAGTGGTCGCGCATTGAAAACATAAGATCTTTCACGCCGAGTTTGCGGTCAGGTTTTACATAAAGCGGCATTGGTACAGGATCTTTTAAGAGTACGTAATCAATCCATTTTTCAGCTTCTTTACAATACTGCTTATAGTACGACCAAACCCGGGCTTCACAATAGCGTAATCCTCCGAAATCCAATGGATTATATGCTTTTGAAAAGCTAAAATCGGCGTCTTTTCCTTTGAAATAGCCTTTGGAACGGGCGAAAGAAATAACGTCCGGTGAATAAATGCAATTTTCTTTGTCGTTCAATGGGAATTGATGGATCCTCGACTGATTGGCATGAGCCGCAATACAATCGTCAGGAATGTGGACGGCCACCCATACGGCGCCTTTATTTCCGACTCCTTTTCCTATCATTTCCATGATCCATACTTCGTTTTTGTCGACGATAGAAAAGGATTCTCCTCCACTATAATATCCGTGATCTTTAACCAGGTCGGCCATGATCCGAATAGCTTCACGAGCGGTTTTTGCTCTTTGGAGAGTAATATAGATCAAACTGCCGTAATCTATGATGCCGGTGGTATCAATCAATTCATGACGTCCGGTGAAAGTTGTTTCGCCAATACAAAGTTGATGCTCGTTCATATTTCCTATTACATTATAGGTTTGCTTCAATTGGGGAATCTTACCCAGATATTTCCCGGTATCCCATTCATAAACATCGAGCACAGCTCCTTCCGGATAAACGGCGGCAGGCCAATGATACAACTCTCCGAACAGGGAGTAGGAATCGGCGGAATAGGTTACCATTGTAGAACCATCTGTGGATGCTCCTTTGGCTACAAGCAAGTTAGTACAGGCAAAAATTGGTGTGGAAAGTAACAATGTAAACAAATAAATAACAATACTTTTTTTCATAACATGATGGAATTTTTGAATTTCAAAGGTAAGATAAAATTTTTAGATATATATCAACCGGAATAAATTATTCCCGGCAAATATTTCGTTTGCAATTTCCTGTAACTCCTCTGACGTTACCCTGTCTATTTTAGAATAAATCAGTTGAAGATTATCGTACTTATTAAGATGTAAAAAACTCTTCCCCATACCCAGCGCAAGATTTTCTCCATTGTCGGACGATATTCCCAATTGTCCTTTCAATTGCTTCTTTGCAGCTGTCAATTGGGTGGATCTCAGTTTTTCATTACGCAACCGATCCACTTCTCTCATGGTCAGTTCCAAACATTTGTCTTTTGATTTCGGATCCGTACCGAAATAAATGCTGATTATCCCGGAATCCGAATACGAAGTTATTCCTGATTCCACATTGTAAACCAAACCATACTTTTCCCGCAGGTTGAGATTCAAACGGCTGTTCATCCCATGTCCGCCCAGGATATTGTTCAACAAATAAAGTCCTGTACGTTTCGGATCCCGAAGATCATACGCCCTTGCTCCAATCATTACGTGAGCCTGATGTAGTTTTTTATCGCTTTCTATTTGCTTCGCCTCAATCACAGACGGGACAGCCCTCTCATTTCCTCCCTGTTTTTCATTCTTTTCATTTCCTTCATTCCAGTATTTTTCCACCAGCCTGACGACTTTCCGAAAAGCCGTTTGTCCGTAAAAAAAGAATACCATGTCTTCCGGACGATAATGTTCCCTGAAAAATTTCAGGCACATCTTTTGATTGAACTTTTTCAGGGATTTCTTTTCTCCCAGGATGTGATGACCAATAGCATGCCCTTCAAACACAAGATTTTCAAAATCATCAAAAATCAACTCGGAAGGGTTATCCTTATAAGAATTAATTTCATCAAGTACGACCTCCTTTTCTTTTATCAATTCTTTTTCCGGAAATTGAGAATTACAAACCAGGTCGCACAACAACTCTATAGCCCTTTCCGCATCGTCGGAAAGACAAGATGAATAAATAAAGGTATCCTCTTTTGTTGTATAAGCATTCAGCTCTCCACCGACATTCTCCATCCGGTTAAGAATATGCCAGGCCTTCCGCTTTTGCGTCCCTTTAAACAACAAATGTTCTACAAAATGAGCCATCCCGAACTCTTCAGCTTGCTCGTCCCGGGTTCCTACATTCACTGCAAATCCACAGTAAGATACGGGTCCGGACGATGGCAGATGAATGATCCTCAAGCCTTCTTTCAGGCAATATGTTTGGTAGTATTCCAGCATTATTTTTGTTTTACCGGCTCATTTTGAAGCCTTATCTTTTGGAAATTCCTGTCCTGTCCATGCTTTTTTAGAAGTCCAATCCTGCGGTGCATCAGTCCAAAACAGGTGATTTGCGGGCAAACCCAAAGGAAGAAAAGCAAAAGAAGTCAGATACAGGCTCCCATTATTTGTATAAACATCTGATATTTCAGGTTGATGACCCGCAAAACCCAATTGCAGGAAACCTGATTTATTGAAATTTCCGGGAACGGCAAACATGCTTTTCATACAGGCCGTCAATCCTGCCCTTACCTGACCGTCAGTCAATTCTTCCGGAAGATCGTATTTCCATGCAAGCAACGACAATGGCTGAAATATTCCCAGGCGATACGTGATAGAACGTCCGAAAACCGGGAAAGTACCCTCCGGTGAGATCAAGCGTTCAAGAATGACTCCATAACGTTTCATACGTTCCAATGCCGGAGCAAAACCCTGAGTATTGATCCTCTTTTTATTTTTCAACACCTCCAATATTTCCACATACATCGGTTGTATCACAAAACTGTTGTAATAATCGAACGCGAAATGAGGCCCATCCGAATACCATCCGTCTCCAACATACCATTCCTCTGTTTTTTTAAGAGCCATATTGATCCTGTATCCATCGTACTGTTCATCGATAGACAACAGGAACGTTTCAACCATTGCACTGAACAATAACCAGTTATTATAGCCCGGAGTAATACGCCTCAAGCCTTTAAATTCTTCAATATATCGCTTTTTCGTTATTTCATCCAGTGGTTCCCACAGTTGCTTCGGCGCCCGTATCAGGCTTTGGGCTAAAAAAGCGGCGTCAACTAGCGGCTGACCTTCTTTTCTCCATTCAAGATAATCCGGACTTTCCGGATCAACAGCATGAGCATAACTTTTCAATGCCCATTCCCGAAGCTGTTTCCGCTGCTTTCCTTCTTCCGTATCATCGTCCGGTAAAGTCAACCAGGGAGCTAATCCGCACATCAAACGGCCAAAGGCTTCCATATAAGTTACCCGCTCACTGCGACCGTCCCAACGAGGAGATAATTCCAACTCCATATTCCGGATCAATTCTCCTTTACTCATATTACTCAATACCGGTTCGGATATTTTATACAGGAGATCACACCAATACTTCCGATCTTCAACTTTTTCCGCCTTTATATTTTTTTCGGCAAATAAATGGACATTAATGCACAACGCGACAGCACACAAGATAATTCTAAGATTCATTGTTTTCAGATTTTCAGATTTATTTCATTGATGACCAAACAGCGCATTTATTTCACTGCCTTTCTGCTATTGAAAGACGCAAATGTACGAATTCTTCTGAAATATTCCCAAATTAACAATTCACGGAAAAAAATATTTACGGAAAAATTTCTTTATTAATCGTAAGAAAATTAACTTTGTAGCCTTATTTTAAATTACATAATCTAAATTTTTAATCTTTATGAATATTTCTCATATTGAACATTTGGGGATTGCCGTGAAAAGTATTGAGGCGTGTCTCCCTTATTATGAACAAGTCTTAGGCCTAAAATGCTACAACATTGAAGTGGTTGAAGATCAAAAAGTAAAAACCGCATTTTTGAAAGTCGGACAAACAAAAATTGAACTTCTTGAACCAACTTCAGAAGAATCCACAATTGCGAAATTTATTGAGAAAAAAGGAGAAGGTATCCATCACATTGCGTTTGCAGTGCCTGATGTAGCCGAAGCTTTAGCTGAAGTTGAATCCAAAGGAGTTCAATTGATAGACAAAGTCCCTCGTGGAGGCGCCGAAGGCCTGAACATCGCTTTTCTGCATCCGAAATCCACTTGCAGTGTATTGACCGAATTTTGTGATAATAAATAATTAAATAATATGGAGTTGGAGGAAGTTAGAAGAAGTTAGAAGAAGTTAGAAGAAGTTAGAAGAAGTTAGAAGAAGTTAAAAGAAGTTAGAGGAAGTTATACTCCCTATAACTCCCTATAACTCCCTATAACTCCCTATAACTCCCTATAACTCCCTATAACTCCCCATAACTCCCTATAACTCCCCATAACTCCCTAATTCTATAAAACAAATATGAGTAATCAACTTGAAAAAGTAAAAGAGCTTATTGAACTACGGAATAAGGCTCGGCTGGGCGGCGGCGAAGCAGCTATCGAAAAACAACACGCCCAAGGAAAGTATACCGCACGTGAACGCATCACGATGTTGGTTGACGAAGGTAGTTTCGAAGAACTGGATATGTTCGTACAACACCGTTGTACAAATTTCGGCATGGAGAAAAAACAATTCCTCGGAGACGGAATCGTAACGGGTTACGGAACTATTGAAGGTCGTTTGGTATACATCTTCGCCCAGGATTTCACCGTAATAGGAGGTTCATTGTCGGAAACCATGGCGATGAAGATCTGTAAAGTGATGGATCAGGCCATGAAAATGGGAGCTCCGATCATTGGTATCAACGACTCCGGCGGAGCACGTATCCAGGAGGGCATCAACGCACTGGCCGGATATGCGGAAATCTTTCAACGCAACATCCTTGCATCAGGTGTAGTTCCCCAAATTTCAGGCATTTTCGGTCCTTGCGCCGGCGGAGCGGTATATTCTCCTGCACTTACGGACTTTACCATCATGGTAAAAGGGATGAGTTACATGTTCTTAACAGGCCCTAAAGTTATAAAAACGGTTACAGGCGAGGATGTTACACAAGAACAATTGGGAGGAGCGACAGTACATGCTTCACGTTCGGGCGTTACTCATTTCGCTGTCGATACAGGCGAAGACGGTCTTGCGTTAATACGTAAACTGCTGAGTTTCATCCCACAAAATAACCTGGAAGAAGTTCCGGTAAGAAAAACCAATGATCCTATCGATCGTCTGGAAGACACTCTTAATGATATTATTCCCGATAGTCCGAATAAACCGTATGATATGTATGAAATCATCGGATCAATCATTGATGACGGGGAATTCCTTGAAGTTCATGCCGATTACGCTCAAAATATCATCGTTGGTTTTGCCCGTTTCAACGGACAATCCGTCGGTATCGTGGCCAATCAACCCAAATGTCTGGCCGGTGTATTGGATATCAACGCGTCCCGTAAGGCTGCACGCTTCGTGCGTTTTTGTGATGCGTTCAACATTCCTTTGGTTACTTTGGTCGATGTGCCGGGATTCCTTCCCGGAACAGGTCAGGAATACGGCGGCGTTATCGTTCACGGAGCAAAACTGCTCTATGCTTACGGAGAAGCTACCGTTCCTAAAGTAACCGTTACATTGCGCAAATCGTATGGAGGAGCTCATATCGTGATGAGTTGTAAACAATTACGCGGAGATATGAACTACGCATGGCCTACGGCTGAAATCGCGGTTATGGGTGGCGCCGGTGCTGTCGAAGTTCTCTATGCAAGAGAAGCTAAAGAATCTCCGGATCCTGCCGCTTACCTGGCCGAAAAAGAACAGGAATATACAAAAGCTTTCGCTAATCCTTACAATGCAGCTAAGTATGGTTATATCGACGACGTTATTGAACCGAGAAATACTCGTTTCCGCGTGATCCGGGCTTTACAGCAACTGGCGACTAAGAAACAAACAAATCCGGCGAAAAAACACGATAATCTTCCACTGTAAAGTTATAGGTTATGAGTTGTAAGTTATAAGTTATAAGTTACAAGTTATAAGTTTGGCTTACGCACGACGAAAACTTAAAACTTAAAACTTAAAACTTAAAACCTAAAACCTAGAGCTTAAAGCTTAAAATTTTTAAAAGATGAAAAAATATAAAATAATACTGGGATTAAGCATGATGTTCACATTCCTGACGGGAATGCAGGCTCAACGTGCGGCTTTCCTCAGGTTTAATGAAGTATTGGTAATCAACCGGGACAACTTCATGGATGATTATGGCCAAAAACACCCCTGGGTTGAGATTTACAACTCTTCCCCCGGAACGGTGAACATAGGCGGATGTTATCTGACTACAGACATGAATAACCCCAAGATGTATCCAGTACCCAAAGGCGATGTCCTGACTAAGATCAGACCGTATCAACATGTCTTGTTTTGGGCGGATAATAACCCTTCCCGCGGGACTTTTCATGTGAATTTCACATTGTATGCGGAAAAATCGAACTTTTTGGCATTATTTGATTCGGACGGTCGTACCCTGATCGATTCCATTACCGTTCCTACCGGACAACGCGCCGATGTTAGTTACGGACTGGTTAATGACGGCTGGGATCAAAAAAGGCTGGCGGAAGAAATCAAATTAAATTCGCTGTATAAAGGCGGGGATAAACTCTGGGTTTACTACGACGGACAAATTCCTCCGGGAATGACAAAATCAAGGGAAGTAACTCCAAGTTCAAATAACGTCATCCTCGATACCAACGAGAAAGTCGAAAATTTCAAAGAAAACGACAGCAATGGCATCGGAATGACTATTACGGCAATGGGAGTCGTATTCATCGCTTTGATTATTCTGTACTTAGTATTCAAACAAGTAGGTAAAACAGCTGTAAGTTTGAGTAGACAACGCGCCATGAAAGCCTCAGGTCTTTCCAAAGAACAAGCGAAAGAGCATGCCTCGGAATCCGGGGAAATCTATGCTGTAATTGCAATGGCTATTTACGAAGCTACGGAAAGCGTACACGACGATGAAAATACCGTACTGACAATCAAAAATGTAGCTCGTAATTATTCCCCGTGGAGTTCAAAAATTTACAGCCTGAGAGAGTTACCTAAAAAATAAGTTATACGTTATACGTTATACGTTTGGCTTACGCACGACAAAACATTATACGTAAAAACAAACGTAAAACTTAGAACTTAAAACTTAGAACTTAGAACTTAGAACTTAGAACTTAGAACTTAAAACTTAAAACGTAGAACGTAGAACGTAGAACTTAAAACGTAAAAACGTAAAAATACAAATGAAAAGTTTCAAATATATAATCAACGGAAATACTTACAAAGTAATTGTAAATAGTATTGAAGGTACTGTAGCTGATGTTGAAGTGAACGGTACTCCTTATAAGGTTGAGATGGATAAACCAACCACGAAACAAGTTGTCACCATCAAACGTCCCGCTCAGGCGGCCGTTGCTCCGATTGCGCGTCCGCAACAAACTGCAGGAGCCTCAGGAGCCTTGCGGTCTCCGCTTCCGGGAACGATCCTGGATATTTTCTGCAAAGTAGGAGATACTGTAAAGAGAGGTCAGAAACTCGTCGTACTGGAAGCCATGAAAATGGAAAACGCTATCAATTCCGATCGTGACGGGGTCATTAAAGAGGTAAAAATCAATAAAGGAGACTCTGTGTTGGAAGGAGCAGATCTCATCGTAATCGAATAATCATATGAATTTTTTATCATTTCTAATTGAAAATCTGGAGACATTCCTTACTTACACCGGGTTCGCAAACGTAACCCCGGGACATATCGTAATGATTTTGGTGGGATTGTTCTTTATTTATCTGGCTATAGCCCACGAATTTGAACCTATGCTCTTGATTCCCATCGGATTTGGTATCCTGATCGGGAACATTCCTTTCAAAGATGCAGGGTTACAACTAGGAATATATGAGGAAGGATCGGTGTTAAACATCCTCTATCAGGGAGTCACGCAAGGCTGGTATCCGCCATTGATATTCCTTGGGATTGGGGCGATGACGGACTTTTCCGCGCTGATATCCAATCCTAAACTCATGTTGATCGGAGCAGCCGCTCAGTTCGGTATTTTCGGCGCTTATATTTTGGCCATGTGGATGGACTTTGAACCGAATCAGGCTGCCGCTATCGGTATTATCGGCGGCGCCGACGGTCCGACGGCAATCTTCCTTTCGTCGAAACTGGCGCCTAACCTGATGGGGGCTATTGCGATCTCCGCGTACTCCTACATGGCCTTGGTTCCTGTAATACAACCCCCACTAATGAGGCTGTTTACAACGAAAAAGGAACGGGTTATCCGCATGAAATCGCCTCGAGCGGTTTCTCAAACCGAAAAGATTATCTTCCCGATAGCAGGATTGTTGTTAACGTGTTTCCTCGTACCGTCAGGACTTCCTTTGTTGGGTATGTTGTTTTTTGGCAATTTACTGAAAGAATCCGGAGTCACTCGCCGTCTGGCTGAAACGGCGCGCGGTCCTCTGATCGACACAATCACCATTGTGTTGGGTATCACAGTAGGAGCTTCTACTCAGGCAACACAATTCCTGACCTGGGATTCCACCAAAATTTTCGGATTGGGAGCTTTGTCTTTCATTATGGCAACAGCTGCGGGCGTTGTGTTTGTTAAATTCTTTAATTTATTCTTAAAAGAAGGTAACAAAATCAATCCGCTGATCGGTAATGCCGGAGTTTCCGCCGTACCCGACTCTGCACGTATCTCTCAAATAATCGGTCTGGAATACGATCCGACCAACTATTTGTTGATGCATGCCATGGGTCCGAATGTGGCTGGAGTAATCGGTTCCGCCGTCGCCGCAGGAATCCTGTTGGGCTTCCTTTCATAAAAATTTGAACTACAAGTTTTAAGTAATTCGTTTTGCGCAAGCGCTAACTTAACTTAAAACTTGTAGTTTTATAAAATTTTTAACTAAAAGTCTTGTATATTCAGCAAATTAACTTATCTTTGCCCCCGAACATTTGAGTATTTTATAACAGAGTTATTTCTATTGTCGAGTTTAGTTTCGTTCTTTTGTTATTTCACTGCGATAATTCCTCATGTTGTTATTTTATTTATTTACATTTTTATTTATTTACAGAATGAACATTTTTATTGCAGGTCTGAGTTTCAAGGTAAACGACGCCGATTTGTCAAATCTTTTTGAAGAGTACGGAAACATTACTTCAGCTAAAGTCGTTACAGACCGTATGACAGGAAGATCAAAAGGTTACGGATTCGTTGAAATGGAAGACAACGAAGCAGCAACAAAAGCTATTACTGAATTGAATGGCGCTGAATTTGACGGAAGAACAATCTCTGTTTCAGAGGCTCGTCCGAGAGAAGAAAGACCAAGACGCGAGTTTAATAACAATCGCGGTGGAGGTTACGGTAGAGACAGATATTAATCGTTAACTATCAAATAAGAAATAAAGGCGGACTAACAATAAGTTCGCCTTTTTTTCAGTTATAGGCATGCCTTATAAGTCGAGTTTTATATGAATTCAGGAAAAATGATGATTTATCAGGTTCTACCACGTTTGTTTGGAAATACAAACAGAACCAACAAACCAAATGGAACCATCTCTGAAAACGGTTCGGGAAAAATGAATGTTTTTTCGGAAAAAGCATTGACCGAAATCAAAAAAATGGGATACACTCATATCTGGTATACCGGACTGATCGAACATGCAACTAAAACCGATTATTCCGCGGAAGGAATCTCAAAAGATCATCCTTCTGTTGTAAAAGGAATTGCCGGATCTCCTTACGCAATCAAAGATTATTTCGACATCGATCCGGATCTGGCAACTCAGGTTCCCCTGCGAATGTGGGAATTTGAATCCCTTGTGGAACGTACTCATAAAGCCGGATTGAAACTCATCATGGATTTTGTTCCCAACCATGTAGCCCGTCAGTATCAATCGGATGCAAAACCCAAAGGAGCGGTCGATCTGGGAAAAACAGACGACCTGCACACTACTTACGATATTAACAACAATTTCTACTATATACCCGGACAGGAATTTTCTCCCGATTTTGATTTATCCGATGAAAATGGAGTTGCCTACAAGGAATATCCGGCTAAGGCTACGGGAAATGATCGCTTTGACGCTCATCCCGGAACCAACGACTGGTACGAAACGGTTAAACTAAACTACGGTATTGATTATTTGGGAGGACATCATTGTCATTTTGACCCAATACCCGACACCTGGAATAAAATGTTACAGATCCTGCTATTCTGGGCTTCTAAAAAAATTGACATTTTCCGTTGTGACATGGTAGAAATGGTACCTGTGGAGTTCTGGGGTTGGGTCATCCCCCAACTGAAAAAGAAATATCACAACATTGAATTTATTGCCGAAATTTACAATCCGGATGCTTACAGAAATTATATTTTCAATGGGAAATTTGACTATTTATATGATAAAGTAGGGTTATACGATACCCTGCGCGCTATTGTCCGGGGAGAAGAAAAAGCCTCTGCCATCACCCGCTGTTGGCAATCACTGGATGATATCCGTGACAAAATGTTGTATTTCCTGGAAAATCATGATGAACAACGAATTGCATCCGATCATTTCGCAGGAAATCCTAAAAAAGCTTTCCCGGCAATGATCGTGGCTGCAACTTTATATTCAAATCCCCTGATGATCTATTCCGGCCAGGAATTGGGAGAAAAAGGAATGGATGCAGAAGGGTTCAGCGGGAAAGACGGAAAAACTTCCATTTTCGATTATTGGAGTGTGGAATCTCTTTGTAACTGGTATAATAACGGACAGTTTGGGACTAAGCGCCTGACCAAAGAGCAAAAGGAAATCCGGAATTTTTACACGAAACTTTTGAATCTCTGTAACGAAGAAAAGGCTATTTCCAAAGGAATTTCCTACGATCTGATGTACGCTAATTATGATAATCCGAAATTCAATCCGGCAAAACAATTTGCGTTCATGAGACAATCGGGAAAGGATATTTTATTGATTGTCTCTAATTTCGACGATAATGACGCCGACGTTTCCGTATGTTTACCCGCACACGCATTCGAGTTCATGAAGATCAAGCCGGATAAAGTCATTGGAACAAATTTATTCTCAGGAGAAAAAATCGCTTTGGAACTAAATCCCGGTTCCTGCGTCGATTGTAAGGTTCCGGCAAATCATGGATTGATCTTAAAAATAAGACCGGAAAAACAGCGTGACTAAAGATGACGTATAACTCCCTTTAGGTGAATTTACGCACAACAAAACGGATACCGGTAAAAGCCGTTTTTTGTTCTAAATGTATTACCTTTGCATGATTGTTTAAGCAATAATATCAATGACAATGGAATATTCGGAAAAACGGGGGGATGTTGGTTTGGTGTTTTCGATTATGATCGGGAAAGTATCAATGGCGATTAATCGTAAACTATATCGGGATTTTAAGTCTGCAGGGCTTGAATTTACGCCAGAGCAGTGGACTGTTCTTTATTGTCTTTGGGGAAAAGATGGCGTTACTCAGCAGGAACTTTGCAATAAGACTTTCAAGGACAAGCCAAGCATGACTCGTTTGATAGATAATCTGGAGAAACAGAACTACGTTGTTCGTATTGCAGATGCAACAGATCGTCGCACCAATATAATTCATTTGACCCGATTGGGAAAAAATTCAAGAGATTTAGCAAATGAAGTTGTTCTAAAAGCGATGAATGAGGCTTTTGATGGAGTTTCAGGAACAGATTATGAATTAGCAAGGCGAGTATTGGACATCGTTTTTGAAAATCTAAAAGTCAGTCTCGTTTGACCGGATTCAACCGGGGATAATGTCTTCTCCTGAAATTATTTTCTCGGCCATCAAAACTGTATTTTTAAGAATTTCATATTCTTTTTCAAAACATTCGGAAAAGATATATTTCCCCAGATTTTCCTCGATTTGTTTTTCCGTCCACAATTTACCTTTTGTAAGATTGATCTTATTCATCATTTCCTCGTCGTTGATCTTACAGGTATAAAGATATACAAGCCGGTTTGCAGTATCGTTTTTGAATAAATACCGGAGGACAAATTTTACGGGTAAATCCCGTCTTCCGATTACTTTTTGAAAAGCATTGCTTACCGCCTCATCAAGCGAGTGGTTATAAAAAACATATTTTTCAAAAGGATAATCTATTTTTCCCGAATTAATCACATAGTGTTCCGGACGTTCACAAAGATAAAACAGGCCTTTGTATATCAACACAATCCTTACAACCGGGTGCAGGTAAGGTTTATTGGACACCAGGCTCACGCTGAGCGCTACTTTTCCTATGACTCCTCCGGTTTCATTGACTATCGGCAACCAATTTTCCGTATTGATTTTCCGTGTCATGATCAAGATACGAATGATTTCGAAGATATAGATCAAAAGGATGGAGACGAGCAAAAGATCCGGTATGATTATTTTGGTCGCGATAGAAGGATGAAACTGTTCCGGCAATGTTTTATATAATAGGACTATTATCAGGTGTATAACAAGCGTATTGCGTAGAATATGAGTGATCAAAAACGTTTCGTTGATGCGTATCAGGAAAGTGGCGCGTTGTTTTTTGTCCCGTTTGTTTTTTGCTTTTTCAATAAAAAAATCTTTAAGCATTACTGCTATTGAAAAAATTACAACCAACAAAATTTCCGATACAACGACAAGAAATTCGGGAGTTATGGTTTCGAATAATGAAAATGCGAACAATGTAAAAGCAATTATCAGCAGAATACCGGAAACTCGCAAAATAAAAGAAGGCATTTGTTTTGTTATCAGTAAAGTTAACAACAAATACAGGAAATAGGAGGCGATGCCAACCGCAAAAGCTACTCCCAGAGGCACGTAAAAACTCGCAACCAGGAGTAATATGAGGGGAAGTATTTCCCCCGCAGAATTTAATAAAGGTTCAACAACCTTCTTAGGATTCATAAGTCGTCATCAATAAAAATGTAAACGTTATGTATCATCACGTGCATTTATAACAGTAAAACTTTTTAAAATGTTCCGGTTAAAGGGCGATCTTTCCATAAAAAATCAATGGAATGGTAAGATGACCTCACCAACGGGCTACTTTCCACATGTTTGAACCCCTTCATTTCCGCAATTGACTTAAGTTCTTTGAATGTAGAAGGGTGAATATATTCCGCAACCTGAACATTCTTTTTCGAAGGTTGAAGGTATTGTCCTATGGAAAGTAAAAAACAGCCGGAAGCGATCAGATCATCCATCAAAGAGATGACTTCTTCACGCGTCTCTCCCAGACCTAACATTACGCCTGACTTCACGGGGATCCCGGACTGGGAAACATGTTTAAGGACTTCCATACTGGTGTGGTATTTAGCCACGCTTCGTATTTGTGGAGTCAGCCGCTCTACCGTTTCCATGTTATGTGAAATAATATCGGGAGAAGCCTGAATGATCAAATCCAGTAATTCGTATTTGCCATTGAAGTCCGGAATCAGGACTTCAATACTGGTTCCCGGATTCCTCTTTTTTATCTGACGGATTGTTTCCGCCCAATGGTGGGCTCCGTAATCCGGCAGGTCGTCACGGTCGACAGATGTGATGACTGCATGTTTCAATCCGAGTTGCAGGACAGAGTTCGCCACTTTCGAAGGTTCCTCCCGGTCTAATGGTCGGGGTTTTCCTGTTTTTGTATTGCAGAACTTGCATGAACGGGTACAAATATCTCCTCCAATCATGAATGTTGCAGTCCCTTTATTCCAACATTCTCCGAGATTCGGACATCTGCCGCTTTGACAGATAGTGCACAATCTTTTCGATTCAATAATTTTTCCTGTTCTCGAAAAGTTGTCATTATTTCCCAGTTTGATTTTTAACCAATCCGGTTTTTTGATATGCGGGGTTTTTCCGTCCATTATAAATTGCGCTGCAAAAAGTCTGCGACTCTCATATACAAGTGAAAACGATATTTTACACCTAAAATACTGTGGTTTTTATTGGAATAAACCTGCATTTCGAATTGTTTCCCGGCTTCGACCAAAGCTTGCGAATAATACATGGAATTTTGGAAATGCACATTATCGTCAGAAGTTCCATGAACCAGTAATAACCGGCCTTGCAAATCGGGAGCCAGGGCGACAGGCGAATTTTTATCGTATGCCGTGAAATTTTCTTTCGGAGTGCGCATGAAGCGTTCGGCATAAACGGAATCATATAATTTCCAGTCGGTTACAGGAGCGATGGCAATTCCGGCTTTGAAAACGCCATGACCGCGACTCATGGACATCAAAGTAATTGTACCTCCATAACTCCAGCCCCAAATAGCAATTTTGTTCTTATCAATGTACGGGAGGCTTCCTAAATAATTGGCGGCGGCTATCTGGTCGTCCGATTCCAGTATTCCCAGATTCATATAGGTACATTTCCGGAATTCTTCGCCCCGGGCTGCCGTTCCGCGTCCGTCAACACACACTACGATATATCCCAAGGAAGCCATGAAATGTTCCCATCCAACTCCAAATCTGTCCGCAACCTGTTGAGAATTAGGACCGCTATATTGTTCCATCAAAACAGGATATTTCTTTGAAGCGCTAAAATCAAGAGGTTTGATCATCCAGCCGTTAAGAGAGTTCCCCTCAGGAGTTTCGAAACTGAAAAATTCTTTTTGCGGTAAAGTCGTTCTTTCTATTTTTGACTTCAGAGCGGCATTATCGTTTAAAACGAATAACTCTTTGCCTTTTTCATCGTTCATGGTGATCAGGTTCGGAG
This sequence comes from Dysgonamonadaceae bacterium, assembly GCA_031267385.1. GTDB lineage: Bacteria > Bacteroidota > Bacteroidia > Bacteroidales > Azobacteroidaceae > BNXB01. The sequence continues at coordinate 19,145 of JAIRZF010000133.1, forward strand.
TTGTTGCATTGGAGTAATTGTTGACAAAATAATTGAAATTACTACTGAATTTAGCAGAATTTGTCCCCGTTTTTGAAGATAATTTTGTAACTTTATTCTTTATATCAATGGAATATACTGATCTGCGTAACGGACTTTCTTCGGCCGACTGGTAATAAATGGTTTTTGTAACGGGATTCATCCCATAAAGGTCGGTCACATCCCAATTTCCGGAAGTAATCTGTCTTTCCAATATTCCATTGATCGTGTAAAGATAAATATGAGAAAAACCATCTTTCTCACTGATGTACAAGAAATTATCTTTTGTGAATTGTATGTTTTGAATAAAATCAGGCTCGATGTAATATTTATTTTCGTCTTTCAGGATTAGGCGTGATACGGTCGACTTTGGATTGGCGTAATACATGTTGAACGTGTTTTGGTTCCGATTGAGGGTCATAACCGCCAGTTGTTCCGGATTTTCCGTAAATTCAATTCGGGGGATATATCCGTCGGCATTAAGAGGAACATTCATTTTCTTTGTATCCTTTGTCTCCACATGATAAACGTAACAGGCTACCGTTGAATTATTTTCTCCGGCTTTTGGATATTTGAAAGTCAGAAATCCCGGGTACAGGCTTCCGTCGTATTGCTGGAAACTGAAACTTGGGACAAGTGTTTCGTCCGATTTGACAAATGCCAGAAATTTATTGTCGGGAGACCAGGACATCAGTTGGGTTGTCTGAAATTCTTCTTCGTAAACCCAATCGGTGATTCCATTCAGTATTTGTCCCACGGCGCCATCATTGGTAAGCTGGGATTCGGTGTCGTAGTCAAATTTTTTCAACCAGATGTTGTTATCTTTCACAAAGGCGCACATCCTGCCGTCGGGAGAAAATGTAGGAATCATTAATTTCCCGGGAGAATCGGAAAGCGGTTTCAGAAATTTCCGTCTCGCGTCATAGTCATATAAATTGGCTTTCCATGAGCGGCGGTAAATAGATTCTTTATCCGTAGAAACGATGATACGATGCCCTGTATTACTGATCCAGTAGTCTGCAAAAGATTCCAGTTTAGTTTCCCGGACCGTGTTTACATTGAATAAGGTATCCACTACTTTGCCGGTTTTGTAAGCATATCTCAGGATGCATTTTTTGTCCGGACTTTGCATCGTGTAATGTTCTCCATCTGCCATAGGACGCATTTCGGACATTCCCCTGGGGGAATACCTGCCTTCCACAATTTCTTTCAGGTCGATACGGTTACTTTGGGATAATACGGCAGTATGAACACTCAATAAGAGACAAAAAACAAACAATAAGTACTTCATAATCCTAAACTGTTACTTGAAATGTAAGCACAAACTTACGTTATTTCTGCTTAATCCCCAAGAAAAACAGTAAAAATATTATATTTTAATGATGAACTCATTTTGACTTTTTTAATTATTTATTTACGAAATGGTTCTAAATCATAACTGACAAATTTCACAAGATCATCTTCCGGATCGGTATGTAGACCGTATATTTTTGATTCATCATTATTCACACAAATACAAGATAAATCTTTATCTAACAGGTACTTTTTCATACGATTTCCATTCCAGTCAAAAACAAAGATTATATTGGCATAATCCAACCTGTCATCTTTGTGCGTTTTTCCGCAGTATAAGGCATATATGCTCTTATCGGTAACTGCAGTCATGAAATATCCTATTTTATTATCATCGGTATAATTTGCCTCTAAATAATCTATTGATTTCATACCCGGTTTATATGAAGGAAAATCTGCAATGTCTGAAAAAATTCGCCGTATATTCTGATTTTCCACATTAAAAATCTCCAAAATCTGCCCATAAAATCCTGCATATACAACCTTTTTGCCGTTCGGTTGTTTGGCTAAAAAACCTTGATATACCATTCCTTTTTGTTCATTAGTTGTATTCAATTTATCATCAGGATAAGAAACATCCGTATTTAAAATGGAATTATTAGAATAAAATGCAAACATACCGGTATTAAAAGTCCCGGTTCCCATAAATACATTATCATCTAACTCAATTAATTCATTAAAAGCAAAAGCGTCTTTAATCACTTTTGTTTCAATGCATGAATTGACAGTCAAAGACATCAGACAATGGTTATTTAAAACCTGATATCTTAAGAGACCTCTATTGAAAATGGATAATTTTTTATTTGCGTAGTGTAGTGATAATGGCATAAAGAACTCTCCCGGCCCCTCTCCTTGCTTCCCAAATCCCGGAAGTATTTCAAAACTATTATCTCTGATTAAATATCGATGATATAATTCCGACTGATTTATGTCTCCGACAATAATTAAGGAATCTATCATGATTATATCACGTGGGAAATAAAGATCTAATATAGGTCCATCCAAAACTTGTCCCTTAAGAGAAACTGTTTTATCATCCCAAACAACCTGGTTGTTTTTAGTGCAAGAGGAAAATAAAATCAATAAAACCGTACATATAATTACATCATTTCTCATATTATGATTTAATTTGCGAAATTAAGATTTTTTTCTTTTAATTGTAACTTTTTTCCTGCCTTAATGATCTTTTCTATACATATCTCTTACTATTATTGATACTTAGGCTGTTGTGTCCTGGATTTTCCCGGAAAAAATTAAAACCTGAAATCCTTGATTTTTTGTTCCGTTTTTTGTGTAAATTCCTTGTATTCTTCCGAATCCGGATTGAAAGGTTTGTGATTCAGGGCTTTCTGTATATTTTCCCATTCATGGATTTTAGACCGGGTCAGCGTCGAAAAAAAAGCCTCCGAAAATCGTTCGTAGAGATAATCTATGGCAACCGGTGAAGGATGAAGCATGTCTTCCGCATAAAAACGGTAATCCCGTAATTCGTCCATCAGTATTTCGTAAGAAGGGAAATAACAGCAAAAATTATTTTGTCGTACAAGTTCATCGATTGCGAGTAAGAGAGTGGATTTACTCAACTGATTTTCATGCGCTCCATCTTTCCAATGGCGAATAGGGCTGACTGTAAAAAGTAATTTTAGATCCGGATTATACGCTTTTATATCCTTAAGGAGTAATTCCCAGTCAGTTACAATATCGGCTACAGATAAACGTTTTCGTATAAAGCGGTTATCCGGAAGTTTGTGGCAGTTATTGACGGTTTTTCCGGTTGACTCCAAGGTGTAAACACAAGCTGTACCAAAGGTAATGATAAAAATTGTTGCATTTTTTAAAAAGCCGGCTGATGTTTCTAAGCTGGTGTTGATGTTTTTCAGACAGGATTCTTCCGAAATATCGGAAAACCGGCTATGATGGGAGAAGCTATGAAATAACCCCCGGTGAAAAAATAAATCGGAATCGGCATATTTTTTGCCCGATAATAATTCTCGTATGCCGGACGCGAGTGATTGAGGATTGTAAACCGTTCCAAAGGGATTGGAGTCGGTTTGAAACCCGGAATTCAGCAGTGAAGTTGCTATATTTTCAGCAAAACAAGAACCCATCATCATGATCTTATCGGAATGATCAATGCTGAAATCAAAAGCTGGAATTGTAATTTTTGTCCTGAAATCCATAATTTTCTACTAATATTTTGTCCTTGACGGATTAAAACGTATAACGATAACGTAAAACGTATAACGTAAAACTTTTCAAGGCAAAATTACATTTATATGTCGTTAATTGTGTAGCTTTGCACAAGATTTTTCCGCCATGGCTGAAAATAAAGAAAATAATATCCTCAATAAAATAGATTTTCCGTCTGATTTAAGGGAACTTAAATTAGAGCAGCTCAAAGAAGTCTGCTCCGGATTACGGCAATACATTATTGAAGTATTGGCGGAAACTCCCGGTCATTTTGCTTCAAGTCTGGGTACTGTAGAACTTGCGGTGGCGCTCCATTATACTTTGGATACTCCTTACGACCGGATCGTGTGGGATGTAGGTCATCAGGCTTATGCCCATAAGATACTGACCGGTCGGCGCGAGACGTTTAAAACGCTTCGTAAATTCAAGGGTATCAGCGGATTTCCCAATCCTGCCGAAAGCGAGTATGATGCTTTCATTGCAGGTCATGCTTCCACTTCAATATCCGCCGCTCTGGGGATGGCAATTGCATCATCCCTGAAAAATGAGAAAAAACGGAAAATAGTTGCTGTCATCGGTGACGGATCAATGACAGGAGGTTTGGCTTTTGAAGGCCTGAACAATGCTTCCTCCGGCCCGAATAATCTTCTTATCATATTGAATGATAATAATATGGCTATCGACCGACCGGTTGGCGCTCTGAGTGAGTACTTAGTCAACATTACGACCTCAAAGGCCTATAATAAGATCCGTTTTAAGCTATATAATATGCTGAAAAATAGCGGTTTTATCCGGGAACAGGGGAAAGGTCTGATCCTGAGGTTTAATAACAGCCTGAAAGCCTTATTGACAAAGCAGCATAATTTATTTGAAGGTTTTAACATCCGGTATTTTGGCCCGGTAGACGGGAATGACGTTGAAGGACTTGTTAAAGTCTTGAATGACATCAAAGAGATGGAAGGCCCCAAGTTCCTTCATATCCGGACTACCAAAGGAAAGGGGTTTGAACCGGCGGAGAAAGAAGCTACCGTTTGGCATGCTCCCGGTAAATTCGATAAAAAAACAGGTGAACGTATCGTTAAGAATTCACTTGATGAACCGCAACTTTATCAGGATGTGTTTGGGCATACCCTGGTTGAGCTGGCTAAGGCGGATGACAGGATAGTGGGAATAACCCCTGCCATGCCAACAGGTTGTTCCATGTGTTACCTGATGAAAGAAATGCCTGAACGGGTGTTTGATGTCGGCATTGCAGAAAGTCATGCGGTGACTTTTTCCGCAGGTTTGGCCAAAGACGGAATGTTGCCTTTCTGTAATGTCTATTCCTCTTTTATGCAACGGGCTTATGACCAACTGATCCATGATGCGGCGCTCCAAAACCTGAATATGGTGATCTGTCTTGACCGCGCCGGATTAGTCGGTGAAGATGGAGCTACACATCATGGAACTTTCGACCTCGCTTATTTGCGTTGTGTTCCTAACATAACCATTGCATCTCCATTCAATGAAGTTGATCTGAGAAATCTGATGTATACAGCTACACAGCCTGATATGGGGGTTTTTGTCATTCGTTATCCGAAAGGGAAAGGAGAATTGAAAGAGTGGAGACAAGCTTTGGAAGTTCTTCCCGTAGGAAAAGGAAAGAAAATCAAAGATGGAGAAGATATAGCAGTAATAACGATTGGTCCGATTGGAAATAATGCAAAACAAGCCATAGCATTAGTTGAAGCCGAAAAAGAAGGCGTTAATATCGCCTTATATGATATGATCTATTTGAAACCCATTGATGAAGAACTTCTTCATGAAATTGGATGTAAATATAAAAAAATAGTGACAGTGGAAAATGGGACTGTCAAAGGAGGATTAGGTTCTGCCGTACTTGAGTTTATGGCAGATAATGGATATGTTCCAAAAGTAAGGCGCATCGGGATTCCCGATGAATTTATAGAGCATGGATCTATCCCGGAGTTGTATGAACTTTGCGGGATGGATGCAAAAAGTATAGCTAAAGTCTTAATCAACGAGGTATGAGAATCATCATTGGAGGTGCGGGAGAAGTCGGTACCCACCTCTCGAAAATGCTGGCCCGCGAGAAACAAGATATTATCTTGATGGATCAGAGTGAAGAAAGGCTTCATTTTTCAAGCAATGTCGAAGTCATGACAATTGTGGGTAATCCGACGTCAATACAGGATCTTCAGACTGCCGGAATCGACAAAGCCGATATTTTTATTGGGGTCACTCCCGAAGAGTCTACAAACATGACGGCATGTATGCTTGCAACCAATCTTGGTGCAGAGAAAACCATCGCCCGAGTAAGTAATGATGAATATTTCCTTCCGGAAAATTTGGAATTTTTTGGAAAACTGGGAGTTGATTCTCTGATTTGTCCTGAAATGCTGGCTGCTCAGGAGATTATGAGCGCTTTGAAAAAACCCTGGAGTCGCCAGTGGTGGGAACTTTGTGGAGGAGCGCTGATCCTGATTGGAGTGAAAGTCCGCGATAACGCTCCTATCGTCGATAAATATCTTTATGATCTTTCCAAAGAAGATAAAATCTACCATATTGTGGCGATTAAACGGGACAATGAAACAATTATTCCAAGAGGAAAAGATCAGGTAAAATCAGGAGATATACTTTTTTTTACAACCACCAGGGAACATGTCGATGATGTAAAAACCCTGTCCGGTAAAGAGGAAATCAATATCAATAAAGTGACAATAATGGGTGGGAGCCACATCGCACTTAAAGTAGCGGAACAGCTTTCCGGAAATATACGGGTCAAAATACTTGAGAAAGATAAGGGAAAAAGTTATAAACTGGCGGAGACAGTTGGGAATAATGTAATGATTATTCACGGTGACGGCCGGGATACGGATTTACTGACACAGGAAAATATTAAAAGTTGTGATGCTTTTCTTGCTTTGACTGAAAATTCCGAAGCCAACATCCTTGCCTGCGTAGCGGCAAAAACGCTGGGAGTTAAAAAAACGGTGGCGAAAATAGAAAATATTGATTATATACAGATGGCTGAAAAATTGGACATCGGTACGGTCATTAATAAAAAACTGATTGCAGCCAGTCATATTTATCAGTTTTTACTGGACGCCGACGTTTCCAATGTTAAATGCCTTGCTTTTGCCAGCGCTGATGTGACAGAACTGGTTGCCCATTCCAATTCGAAGATCACCCGTAAGCCGGTAAAGGATCTTAATTTGCCTAAAGATATGACTTTAGGAGGATTGATACGTGACGGTATTCCCCAGATTATAGAGGGGGAAACCATGATTCAGGATGGCGATCATGTAGTCGTATTCTGTCTGGATACGGCCATGAGGAAAATCGAGGACTATTTTAATTAAACACATTTAATTTTCAATTGAAATGATAAGCGGGCCTGGTTTGAATTGGAGATTTATTGCAAAGATTCTTGGAATGACCCTTGTCATGGAATCTTTTTTTATCCTTCTGGCTTCGGGGGTTTCATTCATATACCATGGGCCTGATTTTAAATACCTGTTGATTTCCACGGGCTTGTGTTTGGTTTTGGGTCTTTCCCTGACATTTATAGGAAATCTGGCTGAAAAATCGAAGATTGTAGGAAAGCGGGAAAGTTTTTTTACGGTAACCATGTCATGGATCTTGTTTTCCTTTTTCGGATCAATACCATTCTTTATCAGTGGTTCTATCCCTTCTTTTACAGATGCTTTCTTTGAGACGATGTCGGGATTTACAACTACCGGTTCAACAATTTTGACGGATATTGAAAGCATACCCCATGGCTTGATGTTTTGGCGGTGTATGACTCAATGGCTCGGAGGTTTGGGCGTTATTGTATTTTCCCTGGTACTTCTACCCTTGTATGGAGGAGAGGTATCTCAATTGTTTGATGCGGAGACTACCGGTTTATTTCATGATCGTTTCCGTCCTCGCGTAGTGGAAGTCGCCAAGCGGATCTGGGGTATTTATATGGTTTTCACGGTAATTCTGATTGTACTCCTTTATTTGGGGCCAATGGATCTGTACGATGCTGTTTGTCATTCCATGACCACCATTTCAACCGGAGGATATTCTACCAAACAAAATAGCATTGCTCATTGGGGATCTACTTATCTTGAGTTTGTGGTTGTTATCTTTATGATTGTAGGAGCCATCAATTTCTCTATTTATTATTTCTTACTTAAAAAGAATTTCAAACGGGTTTTGCATGATGAAGAGATCCATTGGTTCCTGGGAATAATTATTACAGCTACTGTGATTGTAATGATAGGCCTGGTTGTGACAAACCCGGAAATGAGACAGTTTGAGTCATTCAAAGATTCCTTGTTTCAAGTAGTTTCTTTGATAACCACTACCGGTTTTTCTACTCAGGATTATATTCCGTGGGGGCCATTCTTTTGGGTTATACTTCTCGTATTGATGGTTATATGCGGTTGTGCCGGGTCGACCAGTGGAGGATTAAAAGTGATCCGGATGGTCGTTCTTGTAAAGAATGCTTTAAATGAATTCGGCAGATTAATCCATCCGAGAGCAGTCATTCCCGTCCGGTTAAATGGTTATGTCCTTTCGTTGGATCTTGTCCAGCGTTTATTGGCTTTTGCTTTCCTTTATGTAGTGATCATCCTTTTGGGTGTGGTGGCGCTTCTTCTTACGGGTCTGGAATTTGATGAGGCCATTGGCGCCGCCGTTACGGCATTAGGAAACGTGGGACCCGGACTTGGAAACCACGGGCCGTCAGGATCTTTTTCCGGGCTTACCGATTTTGCAAAGTGGCTACTTTCTTTTCTGATGCTGGTCGGGCGTTTGGAGCTTTTTACAGTATTGATCCTTTTCACTCCTGGATTCTGGAAGAAATAAGAATTTTAACACGGAGTTTATTTAACACGGAGTTTATTTCACGGAGTACACTGAGTTTAAAACTCCGTGTCACTCTGTGAAATAAACTCCGTGTCACTCCGTGTTAAAAAAATCGGAGAATTAGAGCGCTTACTTCCGTATCACCTTGAACGTTTTGCCATCGTAGTGAACCAGATAAGCGCCTCTGGCATACCCCGTCAGGTCGATCGTAGTCACGCCGTCCTGGGTTTTGTAG
>JAIRZF010000161.1 GCA_031267385.1 Dysgonamonadaceae bacterium
GTCGATCCGTTTTCACGGAGTTGGCTCGCTGGGCGCAAGCAACACCCCACTCTACGTAGTGGATGGAATTCCTATTGACGCCGGTTCATTCCAGGCTTTGAATCAAAATGACTTCGAAAGTATTACTTTCCTGAAAGATGCTTCGTCAACCTCAATCTACGGGGCGCGTGCAGCTAACGGAGTGTTGTACATCACTACTAAAAAGGGAACAATCGGTCAACATGCACAAATTTCGTTTACAGCGCAATATTCCGCCTCATCGCTTGCAAACAGGTCGTTTTTCAACGGTTTTATGAACTCGAAACAGTTGTCCGATTTCTGGGTCGAAACGGGATACCGTACACAGGCGCAAGTAGACGAATTACTTGCAAAATATCCTTATGACACCCGATGGAGTGATTATTACTATAAAGATAATGTACCGACAGTGGAAGGCGTGCTACAAATATCAGGCGGCAGTGGGAAAACCAGATATTTTGTCTCCGGCGGATACTACACGGCAGACGGTATTGCATATCGCTCCGATTACAGCCGTTACACTCTTCGTACAAATATCGAAACACAAGCTAAAGATTGGTTGAAATTCGGCATAAACACTACCCTTGCATACAGCCAACGTAATCTCAATGGCTGGGGATCAAACAGTGTTAACAGAGGGTTGTTTTTCCTGACGCAACCATTTTATACTCCGAATGATCCGGAAACAGGCGAACGATACGAATACATCCCCGGCGCCAATAAATACCATCCGTACTACCTGGCGGATAAAAATCCGGTGGACAATAACGACATCCAACTAACCGGCTCTGTTTTTGCCGAACTTTCGCCCATCAAAGGTCTGACAATCCGGTCACAGCACAATATAGACGGTTACGATCAAAGAACATCGGATATTCGCCTGGCTTCATATCTCGGAAACCCGAATAACGGTACCAGAAGCGAAAATTTTTATCGAAACCATATTTATACACTGACAAATACAGCCGAATACAAGTTTATAGCAGACGACAAGCACGACGTAGCTATTCTTGGCGGTCAGGAATATATCGGCAACAAAAATCAGAGTTTTTCCGCATCTTCAGCAGGTATGACCGACGACCGTCTCATGCTGCTTGGAAGCGGGCCGAGTAGCAGAAGTGTCGGACAAAGTAAAACGGAATACGCCTATTTTTCACTTTTCGGCAGGGTAAATTATGCGTTCAACGGTAAATACCATGCCAATATCAATGTCCGTGAAGACCAGTCGTCGCGCTTCGGTAAAGATAACCGTTCGGCGGTATTCGTATCCGGAGGTGTGATGTGGAACATTAAAAACGAGAACTTTATAAAAAATATAAGTGCTGTAGACGAGTTGAAAGTGCGCCTGAGTTACGGTTCGGCAGGTAATTCCGAAATTGGAAATTACAACCACCTTGCTACCATCGGAACAACTCAATACGGCGGACAACCGGGCTGGGCATTGAGTTCTCCCGGAAATCCGGGCCTTTCGTGGGAAGAACAAAACACCCTGTCGCTGTCGGTAAGTACAAGATTATTTGATAAAATCAATTTTGAAGTCGAATATTACGACCGTCGTACCAAAAGCATGTTGATGAGCGTGCCTTATCCGTATACTTCCGGTTTTGAGACTGTGACATCGAACGTGGGTAAACTGCAAAACAAAGGCGTGGATATTTCGCTCGACCTGGACGTCGTAAAACTGAAAGATCTGAATATCAACGTTTACACCGCGTTTAACTACAACGCAAACAAGGTGCTTGAACTTTTCCAGGGACGCAACCAGTGGACGGTGGCTAATACAGGGGTATCGTATGTCGTCGGCAAACCCGTCATGTTTTACTATCCGGTATTTGCAGGCGTTGACCCCGCAGACGGCAAACAGACATGGTACCTGCCGAATCCCAATGATAACTCAATTACAACAACCGACAAGAACAATGTCACGAAGTCGTTCAGCGCTGCAACCCTCGAACAAAATACCGGTAACCCGCGCTACGCCCCAATCATGGGAGGTTTTGGTCTCAAAGCTTCGTACAAAGGATTGCAACTAGACGCATTTTTCTCGTATGCAGTCGATAAATACCTGATTAACAATGACCGCTATTTTTCGTCAAATCCCTCAAATTTCGCCGGGTATAATCAGCACACAGAAGTGCTGGACTATTGGAAACAGCCGGGAGATGTTACAAACTTCCCCAAATACGGCGAAGTCCTGCAATTTGATACACATTTGCTGGAAAACGCTTCCTTCCTGCGACTGAAAGCGCTTACCCTGTCGTACAACATACCCAAACACTGGGTGTCGTCAACCCGTTTTTTCAGCGGCACACGTATATATGTTACAGGACGTAATCTGTTTACATCCACAAAATATACCGGTCCGGATCCGGAAGTCGATTCAAATCTGACTTATGGAGTTTATCCGAATACCCGGCAGTATTCAATAGGTCTGGAATTAAAATTTTAACACGCGAGTTCCATATGACCTTCAAAAAACAAATTATGTACATATGAAAAAAATAAATTATGTAAGTATGAAAAGGATAACAATAAATACGATTATAACATGTCTGTCGCTGGCTTTCTTTTATTCCTGCGACCTGGACAAATATCCGTACAGTTCGATAGAACAGTCGCAAGCATTCCAGACGGTTACGGATGCAACAACTCTCAATAACGCATTGTATTCGGCTATGAGAGGTCGGGTGTATGGCATTTATGCAATAAGTCCCGATATTCAAACCGACCTGTATCACGCAACCATCGATTTTGGGAACAGAAGAGGTTCTGTGTATCGTTGGGATTTTATCGACAGCGACTATGATATTCGCGACGTCTGGCAAGGTTATTATAGCGCTTTGTCGAACGTAAATAATTTTTTGGACAATATTGATAAAATTACAGGAAAAAACGACGAGGAAAAAACAACACTTGCAAATCTGAAAGGAGAAGCCTATTTTTTCCGGGCATTTTTCCACGAAAAACTGGTAAAACGCTATGCAAAAGATTATGAGCCTGCTTCAGCGGCATCTGATCCCGGCATACCTTTAGTTCTGCATTTCGAATTGAACGGACAACCGGCAAGAGCCACCGTCGAAGAGGTTTACACTCAAATACTTTCCGACTTAAAAGATGCCAAAGCCCTGATAAAGACTGAAGGAAAAGCCGGTTCCGAACGGCTTACAAAAGATTGCATCGCTGCGCTGGAAGCAATAGTTTATCTTGATCTGCACCGTTACGGAGACGCCGTCACGGCAGCCAACTCCCTCATAAACAGCGGAACATATCCTTTAGTCGATACTCAGGCTAAACTGCTCGACGTTTGGGCAAAAGACGCCAATGACGAAAGTATTTTAATGCTTTATGCCACATCTACCGAATTGGGAAATGCAAACAGTATTTTTCTGCAATATTCTACTGCTACGGGTAAATATACTCCCGATTTCGTGCCGGAACAATGGTTGATAAACCTTTACGACGATTCCGATTTCAGAAAAAAAGTCTATTTTGCTGAACTCCCGGTCAATTTCTCAGGAATGACAGGTAATCTCGAAATGACACTGTTCAATAAATTTCCGGGTAATCCGGCATTGTACACCGGCACGAGTAATTATCAGCACAAACCGAAAGTGTTCCGGATAGCCGAAGCCCATCTGATTAAAGCCGAAGCCCTGGCTTGGGACAACAAAGACGCCGAAGCCCTGGCTGCGCTCAACGTGCTCCGAAAAGCGCATGGTGGTTTACCGGAACTTGCAAATGTATCGGGTGATGCGCTCAAAAACGAAATCAAAAATGAACGGATACGCGAATTGGTCGGCGAAGGGACACGTCTCAGCGACTTGAAACGTTGGAAACAAGAGGTGACAAGAGGCAACGCCCAAAACGTTTCGATTATAAACGAGGCGGGATCCTTGTTAAATAAACCCATTACCGATGCAAAATTCGTATGGGCAATACCTTCACGGGATATGACCACAAACCCGAATCTGGTGCAAAACCCGGGTTGGGAATAGCAGGCTTGGCAACAATCTTGTAATCGAACACAAAAATACGGAGAAATACGGAAAATAAAAGCCGGTTTCTCCGTGTTTTTTATCTTCACGAATATTGCCGCATTTGCATCTCCTTAAACATCTTTAAACATACGGAGCAACCAACTTCGTCAATTCAATAAACTCTTCCACAGAGAGTTGCTCCGGACGTTTATTGAATATTTCATCAGAAAAAATTTCACATTCTTTCCCTAATAATGGTTTCAAAGAATTCCTCATCGTCTTTCGACGCTGATTGAACGCAGTTTTAACTACAGTCTTAAATAATCTTTCGTTACAAGGAAGAGTAGTCCGGCTATTCCGGGTCAAACTGACCACCGCCGATTGAACTTTGGGGGGCGGATCAAAAACGTGTGCGCCCACGGTAAACAGATATTCAATATCATACCAAGCCTGAAGCAAGACGGAAATGATCCCGTAAGCCTTCTTACCCGGCCTGGAAGCGATTCTTTCGGCAACCTCCTTCTGGATCATCCCCGAACAAAAAGGCACCTGGTCTTTATTTTCCAATACTTTGAAAAAAATCTGACTGGAAATATTGTATGGATAGTTACCTATCACCATAAATTCCCTCGGAAACAAAGCCTTAAAATCCATTTTCAGGAAATCTTCCCCCAAAATACGCCCTTCCAAATCCGGGAAATTTTCCTGAAGATATGCAACAGACTCCCGATCCAGTTCAACAACTTTCAAATCTATATTTTTTTTGAGGAGAAATTGTGTCAGGACGCCCATCCCCGAACCTACTTCCAGAACAGAAACCCGATGTGTGTCATCAATTGTATCCGCTATTCGCGCCGCAATATCCAGGTCTTTCAAAAAGTGCTGACCCAGAAACTTTTTTGGTTTTACAGTATTCATTCAATTATCTTTACCTTTTTTCTATCACAAATGTAGCACATACAACCCCATCATCCAAATTTTTTCCCTTTTCTGATTTAATTTTTCTAATTTAAATCATACCTTTGTAACTTTAACAACAGAAATGTATGACGGAAAAGTTAAAAACAGCTCTAAAAAAAATCGCACAAATAGGACTTCCTCTCGCACTGGGAATCATAATTTTATATTTCTTATACAATGGCACCAATTTCAACTCCCTTTGGAGCGACATTCAACATGCCAACTGGGGTATCCTGACTTTATCCCTCATTTTCGGCCTCTCAGGTAACGTTATCAGAGGACTTCGTTGGGAACTGTTGATCAAGCCATTAGGATACACTCCAAAGAAAAGTAATCTTATATATGCTGTTTTAGGCAACTATGCCATTAATTTTGCTCTTCCCCGGGCAGGAGAAATCTGGAGATGCGGAGTCATATCCAAAGATGAAAAAATACCATTTCAAAAACTGATCGGAACCCTTATCATTGACCGGGCATTCGACACCCTGATGGTGATATTCATTTTATTTATTGCATTTTTGAGTAACGTAGCCGTGTTTTATAGAAATCAGGATTTATTCAACCTGCCCTCATTCCTTATCTCTCCGGTTTTTTATGCCGGATGTTTCGCTTTTGTCATCCTGATTGCTGTAATTATCGCTTTTTTCAAAGATAATTTCATTGTGAAAAAAATCAGGGCATTTCTGGCGTCAATGTGGAACGATATGAAAATCGTATGGCGAATGAAAGAGAAAAAATTGTTCATCGCGTACACTTTCGGAATATGGTTTTCCTATTTCTTGTATTTTTATGTCACGTTTTTTGCTTTCGGCTTTACCGCAAATCTGGGGATAGCTGCCGCCCTGTTCATATTTACACTCAACAGCATCAGTATGGGTATCCCGTCCAACGGAGGTTTAGGCCCCTGGCAAGCCGCCACCGTTCTCGGATTGTGTACTTTTATGGTAGACAACAACCAGGCCAGGGCTTTCGCTACCGCAGTCTTTGCTTTTCAATCCATATGGGTGGTTCTATGCGGACTTTTCGGAATAGCTGCTTTATCTCTTAAAAATCGAAAAATATAACATTGTAACAAAATATAACATTGTAGCAAAATCAAATATCACATTATGGGAACAACAATCAAGAACCTGGCTCCGGCCAATGTGTGGAAACACTTTTATTCGCTAACACAAATTCCGCGTCCATCCGGACAAATGAAAGAGGTCGTCGCCTTTGTTGAATCGTTCGGTAAAGAATTGGGATTGCCGACAAAAACCGATTCCTGTGGCAATGTGGTGATCTGTAAACCGGCAACCTCCGGGTATGAAAACCGTCCTACAATTATATTGCAAGGGCATCTGGACATGGTTCCACAAAAAAACTCGGATACAAACTTTGATTTTTCCAAAGACCCGATCGATGCATACATTGATGGAGACTGGGTAAAAGCCAAAGGAACTACCCTCGGAGCCGACAATGGCATCGGAGTTGCTGCTGCAATGGCTGTTCTTGAAGACAAGACTTTGCAACATGGTCCTGTTGAAGCGCTGTTCACTATTGACGAGGAAACCGGCATGGATGGCGCTTTGGGTACCAGACAGGGATTTATCACCGGGACTATCCTGCTCAACATGGATTCGGAAGATGAAGGCGAATTGTACGTCGGTTGTGCCGGTGGCGCTGACCTTAACATCTTATTTCAGTACAAGGACGACACCAGTATTCCTGAAGGAGATATTGCTGTAAAATTATCCATCACAGGCCTGAAAGGCGGTCACAGTGGAGTCGACATCAACCTGGGACGAGCAAATGCCAACAAATTGATGTTCCGTTTTCTGAAAGATGCGGTACAGAATTTTGGAGCCCGCTTGTCATCAATTGATGGAGGATCGTTACGCAATGCAATCCCCCGGGAAGCTTTTGCCGTAATCACGATTCCGGGTGATGATGAAGTGGACGTCCTCTGGGAAATGATTTCCGAATATCAGGATTTATACAATTCGGAATATGCGAGAGTTGAAGAAAACATCAAATTTACAGCAGAAAAAGTAGATCTGCCTGAAACCCTGATACCGGAAGAAATACAGGACGCCCTGATCAATGCTGTCATAGGATGTCCTAACGGTGTTGAACGCATGCTGTCCGACTTTCCTGATACGGTGGAGACTTCTTCCAATCTTGCAATTATCAAATCATCCGAAGGATTGATCGACATCAAAATATTAGCCCGTAGCGCTTCCGAAACAAAAAAAGAAGCGCTCTGTTCCAGTCTTGAAAGTGTATTTTCGCTTGCAGGAGCTAAAGTCGAATTCGGGAGCTCTTATCCGGGATGGGATCCTGACATACAATCGCCTATCCTGGCCACAATGAAACGAGTTCACAAAGAACTATTCGGAACGGAACCCGAAATCAAAGTAATGCACGCAGGACTAGAATGTGGCATTATCATGTCAAACATCCCGGGACTGGATGTCGTTTCATTCGGACCAACCATCAAAAATCCCCACTCTCCCGATGAAAGAGTGAACGTTCCCGCCGTTGAAAATTTCTGGAAATTGCTGGTTGAGACCCTGAAACAGGCTTAAACGTTGTACGTTATACGTTATACGTTATACGTTATACGTTGTACGTCGTTTTACGTTATTACGTTATACGTTATCGTGCGTAAGCCAAACGTAAAACGTATAACGTATAACGTAAAACTTATAACTTATAACCTTTCGCATGGATTCCTACAAAACCATATCAAAATCCGCCGAAGGATACATCACCGAACAGCGCAGCAAGTTCATATCTTATGCGATCCCGGTTCGAAGTATTGAGGAGGTAAAAGAGCATGTAGATACCTGTCGCAAGCAGTATTACGATGCAAGGCATGTCTGCTGGGCTTATATGCTGGGACACGAACGCACAAATTTCCGTGCCAATGATGATGGAGAACCTTCCTCTACTGCAGGAAAACCGATCCTTGGAGTAATCAACTCCAAGGAGTTGACTGACGTCCTCATCATTGTAATACGATATTTCGGAGGCGTAAAATTAGGTACCGGCGGACTCATTGTAGCTTATCGCGCTGCTGCACAAGACGCCGTAAATAATGCTGAAATCATAGAAAAAACCGTAGACGAAGATATTACCATCATCTTTGAATATCCTTTCCTGAACGGCATTATGAAAATTGTGAAAGACGATAATCCTCAAATCATTTCACAACACTTTGATATGGATTGCGAAATGACGCTGCGTATACGGAAAAGCGAGGCGGAAAAATTGAAAGAACGGCTTCTAAAAGTGGAAACGACAAGGTTATCGGTAAAGACCCAGTGACCAACGCACACCTGCCATCCATCCAAATTCCATCATTTTTATTTTTTTTGGCATGATTTTTTCACAATCCGAAATAATTGTTTACATTTGCACGGGTTCTCCAAGAGAGACCCAAAGAAAACTGAATACAAAACACAGCACATCAATAATATAATGACAATTCCGCGTTCCTGTTTTAATTGTT
>JAIRZF010000163.1 GCA_031267385.1 Dysgonamonadaceae bacterium
ACAGCTACCAATGAAAATCTGGAACAAGCCCTCGTTGCCGGAACATTCCGGACGGACTTATACCACAGAATAAACGAATTCCTACTTTATATACCGACTCTTCAGGAATGTAAGGAAGATATTCCATTGTATGCCTATCATTTCCTGGAATTATCCAATAAACAACTGAATAAAAAGGTGATCGGATTTGATCCGCAGACGCTTGAAATCCTGAAAGCATATTCCTGGCCGGGAAATATCCGGGAACTGAAAAATGTTATAAGCAGGATCGTTTTGATCTGTCAGAAACAATACATCTCTTCAGACCTCCTTCCGAAAAATATTTCCGGGAAATTTCAACACATCCTTGAAAACGCGGATAGTTCCCAAAATCTGAATGATTCAGATGAGAGAGCACGCATAATGGAAGCCCTGAAAATCACAAATAACAACAAAACCCAGGCGGCAACGTTGTTGAAAATTGACCGCAAAACACTGTACAACAAGATTAAAACATACGGAATCGAAGATTATTAACATGTCAAGAAGATTAACATGTCAAAACAATCACCACACACCACACTAATTGTCACAATAGGGTACATCCTGATTGCGACCCTTACTATTTGGGGAATTAAACTTATTTACGATGAAATTGTTAAACTGTCGGAAGTAACAGCAGGAACGGAAGAAAGAGAAGAACTTGTTGTCGTCGGAAATACCTTGGTCTCACTCTATAAACTGGAGGGAACAACCAATCTGGCCGCTACTCTCAACATGCAAAAAACAAAAATCGAATATGATTCTCTTATGAATGACATCGACGGACATATTGCTACCCTGCAAAATATATCTACCGACTCAGTCCTGAGCCAACACCTGGATAGTGTCTCCATTCTGTTGGACATGAAAAAGGAGAATACCTGGAAAATGTTGGCATTGATGGATTCTGTTGAGAAAAAAATACTAAAAGAAACCTATAAAACAACTGTCCTTTCTAAAAAAAATATTGACGATCTAACTAAAATCCTAAAAAACACAACTCAAAGCACCGAAGACACAGCGATTATAAAAACAGAGAAAAAAGGATTCTTTCAGAAGTTAAAAGACGCTTTCAATTCCCAGGCTACCGATTCTACGATAAAAATATCGAAAAATCATATCCAAATAACAGATTCCCTGGAAGTTCCGATACTTATCGATACCCTGACTCAATTTATTGATGAAATTGTTCTTACAAGTGAAAGAAAGAACGCTAAATTCATGAACCGGCTGATTATGAGGCAGAACTCGATGAATCGAACCAATGAACACCTGACCACTCAGATCAATAAGATCATGCGGGATATAGAACGCCGGGAATTTGATAATTCCATCAAAATAGTGCAGGAGAAAGAAGAAGTTCTCAGGCGATCGAACGAAATTGTGTCCAAGATAGGTCTCCTGGCCTTGAGCGCAACCCTTTTATTCCTGATCCTCAGTTTGAGATCACTCAATAAAAACAAAAAATACCGGAAAGCGCTCGAAGCGTCAAAGAAAACGACTGAGAAATTACTCGTAGCCCGGGAACGCTTGATACTTTCCATCACACACGACATCAAAGCTCCTCTCAGTTCCATCATAGGATACATGGAACTGTTAGTCAGAAGTAAATTCCCGGATAAAGAAAAATATTATCTGGAAAATGTGCAGAATTCGGCAGATCATGTCCTGGATTTAGTTAAAAACTTATTGGATTATCACGTTTTAGAATCAAATAACCAAACTATCAGCCCAATACCTTTTTCGCCACCAATCCTGTTGGATTCCATTTATAAAAGCTTCATTCCGTTAGCACAGAAAGGGAACCTGAATCTGGAATACCGGTCGGATGTCGACGAGAAAGAAAATCTTAATTATATCAGTGATCCGTATCGCCTCAGGCAAATTATCAATAACCTGCTTTCAAATGCGATTAAATTCACTCCTAAAGGAGGTGACGTTCTTCTAAAAATGTCAATTCTTGAAAACAACGAACAGGAAATCCTTGAGATTGCCGTTAAAGACAACGGACCCGGAATCAGTGAAGAGGACAAAAAATCAATTTATGAAGAATTCAAACGGTTAAAAACAGCTACAGGAGCTGAAGGAACCGGTCTTGGTCTGGCTATTACACATAAATTAGTCGACCTGTTCAAAGGAGAAATAGAACTTATTTCCGAACTGGGAAAGGGATCCGAATTTATCGTGAGGATACCGATAAAGAAAAGCGACGCCAATTCGGAAAAATCACACAATACGTCTCAAAAAATATTTACGCCGAGATTGAATATCGGCTCTGGTAAAAAAGTCCTTTTCATCGATGATGATATGGTGCAGTCAAGCATGCTATCAGAATTGATGAAATATGAAGGAACGACTCCTATTATCTGCAATGATTCCCTGCAAGCCCTGGAGCTTTTACAGAGGGAAAAATTCGATATTATTTTTACGGATATTCAAATGCCTGATATGAGTGGTATTGAACTGGTGGAACGTATTCGGAAAGGATCTTCAAATAATTGTAAAACGGTTCCGATCATCGCTTTATCAGGAGGTTCCGGGATGCGTGAACAAGACTACATTGAAGCCGGTTTTTCAGATTTCTTACCCAAGCCATTCACATCAGAACAACTGGTATCCGTAATATTAAAATTCCTTGAGATCAATGATCCGGACCAGCCTGTAACGGAACATTCTGTGAAACCACAAAGTTGCGAACTTTCTGCTCTTTCGGATTTTGCAGGAGATGATGTTGAGGCCGGTTACGAAATTATCAAATCATTCATTAATGAAAATACGCAAAATCTTGAGGCCTTGAAAGATGCTTTATCCAAAAATGATTGGGATCCCATTAAAAAGATCAGTCATAAAATGCTCCCCCTGATGCAAATGATTTTTGCGAACGACATTGTAGATATACTGAGCGAATTTGAAAAAGGGAATCAGGATAAAGAAAAATGTGAAATTTTATTCGAACTTCTGAAAATTCAGATCAAAAAAGCGGAAGATTTCCTATCTTTGCTCAATAATGATAAATAACCAAAAAAAATAAAATACATGAACGTTTTAATTGCAACAGACAAACCTTTTGCGGCAGAAGCAGTAAATAGTATCCGCGAAGTAATTGAAAATGCCGGATTCCAATGTCTCCTGTTAGAAAATTACAAAGAAAAATCGCAACTTTTGGAAGCTGTATCCGATGCTAATGCAATCATTATCCGTAGTGATATCATTGATGCGGAAGTATTGAATGTAGCTAAAAACCTCAAAATCGTAGTCCGCGCCGGAGCCGGTTATGACAATGTCGATTTGAATACTGCAACAGCAAATAATGTGTGTGTTATGAATACTCCCGGGCAAAACTCCAATGCTGTGGCTGAACTGGCGCTGGGAATGATGGTATATGCCATGAGAAATTTTTATGACGGTTCGTCTGGAAGTGAACTGTCCGGTAAAAAGCTGGGAATTCATGCGTATGGAAATGTTGGGCGAAATGTAGCCCGTATTGCAAAAGGATTTGGTATGGAAGTGTATGCTTTCGACCCATATTGTCCCGGCGAAATAATGGAAAAAGACGACGTAAAACAGGTGAATTCTGCCGAAGAACTCTATTCCGATTGCCAATTCATATCTTTACATATTCCGGCGACAGCTGAGACTAAAAATTCCATCAATTACACGTTATTAAACAAAATGCCTAAAAAAGCATTGTTGATCAATACCGCCCGTAAGGAAGTTATCAATGAACCCGAATTAGTAAAACTAATGGAAGAACGTACTGATTTCAAATATGTTACGGATATTATGCCTTCCAACCACGAAGAAATGTCATCCAAATTTGGGAAACGCTACTACTCTACCCCTAAAAAGATCGGCGCACAAACGGCAGAAGCCAATAACAATGCAGGTATTGCGGCTGCCAGGCAAATTGTAGACTTTTTCAAAACAGGAAATCAGAAATTCAGAGTCAACAAATAAATTTATATCCCATAATCTATAATCTATAACATAAACTCATGAACATCAAACTACGTTTAACAATCCTCCAATTTACGGAATTCTTCATATGGGGTTCCTGGCTTATATCTTTCGGCAAATATATGGCCGGCCTGGAAATGGGAGATAAAATAGGAACTTTATTTGCTTCTTTTGGTTTCGCCGCCCTGATAATGCCTACTATAGCAGGAATCATAGCGGATCGTTGGCTTAATTCTGAAAAATTGTTGGGCGCACTACACCTTTTGGGCGCAGTTTTCCTGTTTATGGCCTCAAGAACCTCCGATTTTGGACAGTTATACCTCTTGATGGTTCTCAATGCATTGGTTTTTATGCCTACTATCGGATTGAGTTATTCCGTCTGTTACAGTATATTGGAACAAAAAGGGATGGAATCCATCAAGACATTCCCGCCTATCCGGGTATGGGGAACTGTCGGGTTCATCATTGCAATGTGGATCGTAGATCTTGCCGGATGGGGAATGAGTTCCAACCAACTCTTGCTGGCAAGTTGTTCTGCCACATTCTTAGGCCTTTATTCTTTCTCATTGCCCCCATCTCCCCCGATGAAATCGCAGAAAAAAGGATCTTTGATCTCCACTTTGGGTCTGGATGCACTCATATTATTAAAGGAAAGGAAAATTGCAACTTTTTTTATTTTTGCTTTCCTGCTGGGAATGTGTTTGCAGATAACCAACTCTTTCGGTAGCGTTTTCATACAAAGTTTTTCCGGCGCTTATGCAGATTCTTTTGCCGTCAAATACAACAATATATTCCTATCCATATCCCAGATTTCAGAAGCATTATTCATATTGGCGATCCCATTTTTCCTGCGGAGATTCGGTATAAAAGTAGTGATGCTAATGAGTTTTGGAGCTTGGGTGCTAAGATTCGGATTCTTTGGCATTGGAGATCCGGGCTCAGGAATGATTTGGTTGACTTCATCCATGATTATTTATGGGATGGCCTTTGATTTCTTCAATATTTCGGGTTCACTTTTTATTGAACAGGAAACTCCCGCGAAATTCCGCTCCAGCGCACAGGGAATGTTGATGATGGTAACCAATGGACTGGGCGCCATATTAGGAAATATATGCGCTCAAACTATTATCAACCACTATACTCAAAACGGAATTACGGAGTGGAACTCCTGCTGGTTTATTTTTGCCGGATATGCTCTCGTTATAGGAATTGCCTTTGCTGTCGTTTTCAAATACAAACACAATCCGGAAAGCAGTTTCAAAATCCAACATTAATTGACCAATGAAAATCAGCTTTAATATTAACTTCCATACCGTTTGGGGGCAGGTTCTTCATGTAATAGGATCAATTCCCGAACTGGGTTCCTGGAACGTTTCCGTAGCACAACCGATGCAATATGCGGGCGAAGGGAACTGGAACCTGGAAATCGAATTACCCGATGAGGAAATTAGTTTTGAATACCGGTACTTTATGAGTTCCAACGAAAAACTGATCTTCGAAGAATGGCAAAAGAACCACCATTTCTCCGGTTGTGGAGTTGAATCATCCTATTTTTTGCATGATTATTGGCAAAACCGGCCACAAAACCAGGCTTATTATTCTTCTGCATTTATAAAAAGCTTTTTCGCTCCCCCCTGTAACAAATTCGAAAGGGTGATAAAGTCAAATAAAAAAATAATAATCAAAGTATTAGCGCCTCACATCGGAAGAAATCAAAGTCTGTGTATATCCGGGAACCAGGAAGAATTGGGCAATTGGGACACCCATGAACTACTTGTTATGGCTTGCGACCATTTCCCTGAATGGAATATTGAATTTGATGCCGATAAACTGACATATCCCATAGAATACAAATTCTGCATTATTAACAACAATGACAAAGACGTTGTCCGCTGGGAAAATGGAGACAACCGGATACTGAACCTGCCTCCTTTGAAAAAAAATGAAACAGGAATCATATCCGGATTGCAGTTCCGTGAATATCAGGCCAACTGGAAATGTGCAGGCTTAGTCATTCCCGTATTCTCACTGAGATCTGAAAGCAGTTTTGGTATCGGAGATTTCGGCGATCTGAAGAAAATGCTCGACTGGGTCAGGCTTACATCCCAGAAAATAATACAGATATTGCCAATCAACGACACAACAAAAACGCACACCCCCCAGGATTCTTATCCTTATAATGCTATTTCTATTTATGCCTTGCACCCTCTTTACCTGAACCTGGAAAAGATGGGTACACTCAATAATATATCGAGAAACAAATATTATAAACAAATACAAGTAGAACTTAACAATCAGGATTCGGTCGATTATGAATCGGTTGATCGTTATAAATGGGAATATTTCCATGAAATTTTTTCCCAGGAAAGAGAAAAAATACAACTATCCCCGGAATTTCAGTTATTCTTTGAAGAAAATAAAGAATGGTTAATTCCCTATGCAGCATATTCTTATTTACGGGAAAAGAACAAAACCTGTGATTTTCATCAATGGAAAGATTTTTCTAAATTTGAAAAAAGTAAAATAGAAAAACTATGTTCCACACAATCATCTCATTATAAGGAGATTGCCATATATTATTACTTACAGTTTCATTTGCACAAACAAATGTCTGAAGTCAGGGATTATGCATATTCAAACGGCATTGTACTGAAAGGAGATATTCCTATCGGCATCAGCAGGACAAGCGTTGAAGCCTGGACTTCCCCTTATTATTATAATATGGACAAGCAGGCAGGGGCGCCACCTGACGATTTTTCGGTAAACGGACAAAACTGGGGTTTTCCGACTTACAACTGGGATGTTATGGAAAATGATGATTACAGTTGGTGGAAAAAGCGGTTCCGGAAAATGTCGGATTATTTTGACGCTTACAGGATTGATCATATCCTCGGTTTTTTCCGTATTTGGGAAATCCCGGAAAAATCAGTGCAGGGTCTTTTAGGATATTTCAATCCTTCATTGCCTTTCAGCATGCAGGAGATTGAAAATGCAGGACTGGATTTCAATGTCGAACGATTTACAACTCCACACATAAATGAAATTTTCATCTCTCGGTTGTTCGGGGAATATACCTCCGAAGTGAAAGATGTTTTCCTGGAACGTTCTTCGTCACATCATTTCGCTTTGAAAAAACGGTTTGATAACCAACGTAAGATCGAATCCTATTTCCACGACAAAAACGACGAAAAAAGTCATATCATCAAAGAAGGCTTATACAGTATTGTCAATGAGGTATTATTCATAGAAGATCATCAGAAAATTCATCATTATCATCCGCGAATCGCAGCTTCAACATCCTTTATTTATAGCGAATTAAAGAACTCCGATAAATATGCTTTTGATTATCTGTATTGGAATTATTTTTATCAGCGCCACAATGAATTTTGGAAAGAACAGGCCTATAAACGGTTAATACCATTAATTTCATGTACCGATATGCTGGTCTGCGGAGAAGATTTGGGCATGATCCCCCACTCTGTTCCCGAAGTCATGAATAAATTGCAGATCCTGAGCCTCGAGATTGAACGTATGCCTAAAAAAAGTAATGTCAAATTTACTGATCTGAAACAAATCCCGTACCATTCCGTCTGTACCACTTCAACACACGATATGTCGACTATCAGGGGATGGTGGTTGGAAGACCGGGAAAAAATACAACTTTATTACAATCAGGTATTACAACGGGAAGGTGATGCTCCTCCGGATTGTCCGGCTGAAATCTGCGAACAAATAATCAGGAATCATTTGGATTCTCCATCCATGTTGACAATCATTCCACTTCAGGATTGGCTGTCAATCGACGATCGACTCCGCAAAACCGATTGTGAATCCGAGAGAATCAACATTCCTGCCAATACCAACCATTACTGGCGGTACAGAATGCATCTGACTATAGAAAAATTGTTAGATGCTGAAAAACTTAATGATTCTATCAGAGAAATGATTGAAAAATCAGGAAGAAATGAATAAGAATCCAAAATAAATCCAAAATTTTTCATCAAAGAACAAATTAATTTTTCCCGTCAAATAAATGATCAAAATAACCAGCAATAATATAAGTATATACCAGAGTTTTAGCTATTTATTTTTCACACTAATATTATATGTTTTTTTAAAGACATTATTTTAGAATTATCAAGCGGATTACTTCAAAAAACATCCCGATTCAAAATATCGGATGTTGGCTGATGATACTTTTTCTCCATTTAATGAATACTTGAAAATTTTAACAGAATAGGGAATTAAAAGCGATTAAAATCATTCCGCACTTTGATCCCTATGTGGAATTAGGAAAATGTTATGAACAGACCGGAATGACGGAAAAAGCCCTTTCCTCATGGGAAACCGCATCATTGATGATACCGTCACGTTTTACTCCGGATTATTTATCAATGAAGCTACTATTCAAACAAAAGAAATATCCGGAAGCCGTGAAATACGCAAGAATATTGAATACAAAAAAAAGAAAAACGGAAAATCCTGAAGTCGACAGGATGCTAACTGATGTGAAACATATCTTAGAATATTGTACTAATTAAGATACTAATGATAAATATCCTGTAATGAGAAAATAAAAAAGTATTAATTAACTAAAAAAATATGGAATGAAGAAAAAATCATTAAAAATAATAGCTATATTTACGCTATTGTTGGGAGTGTTTTACGCCTGTCATGACTTAAGCGACTCTATCCTTTCGGAAGAGAATCAAGCGCAAGCCGTTGAAAATGCAAAATTATGGTATGAAGACAATAAACCGGAAGCCATAAGTCTGAAGTCAACGACAGGGCAAGAGAAATATTGATGAAGCCTGCCTGGAAAAATGCTTATACGCAGTCTGATAAACAATACATGGTAGTTGAGACTGAGATTATGTCCAATGGACGGGTAGCTTATCTTGATAAGAAGTGTTATGAATTATACAAACAAACCAAAGATGAGAAATTCAATCAGTCTCTAACCCGATTGATTTTTCGTACAAACAAAGAAACAGGAGAAACTGCCCAGGGCGAACGCATTTTAATTTATTAGGATTTTCAACAAATAATCATTATCCCAACCGGCATCCAGCCTTTTTCCTTTCACACTTCTTTTTTTGGATTGCTCGTGTTTAACGAGATT
>JAIRZF010000324.1 GCA_031267385.1 Dysgonamonadaceae bacterium
GTTGGGATAACCTCGATCTTCCCCGGTTTTCCTTGTGAGTGATACAACAAGGCTGCTTCTTTTGTTACTTTTGCCATACTAATTTATTATTAAATCTATTAAAAACCTGACAAAATTACGTAAATTTTATCAGGAAACAAACAATCTGTGAAAGTTTTACGTTATAACTCAAAACGGGTACCCGACCGCGATATGCCAGGCAAAATTATTTGTAAAATTGGGATGCAGTATTGTCCATCGATCCCTTCCGCGATTCGCAGGATTATATGCTTTCCAACCAAAATCCGCACGCACCAGGAAAAAATCATAATCCAGGCGTATTCCAAGACCATAACCGACAGCTATTTCCTTGTAAAAAGAATTAAACCTAAACACTCCGCCCTCCTGGCCTGCATAATTTTTTACAGTCCAGATATTACCGGCATCCACAAATGCAGCAGCCTCAAATTTCCAGAAAAAACGGGTACGGTATTCAATGTTCAGGTCCAGCTTGATATCACCGGACTGATAAAAAAAGTTCGTACTGTCATTTGTCTGATACGATCCGGGGCCTAATTCCCGCACAGACCAGGCACGAACACTATTAGCTCCCCCCGAATAATAACGCTTCTCAAAAGGCAAACCTTCCGAATTACCGTATGGTAACCCGACTCCCCCTCCTATCCTCCAGGCAATGGAGTTATTTTTATCAATATAAATTGTTTTGGAATAATCCACATCTCCTTTCACAAATTGAGCATAATCAGTATTAAACAACAGATAAGAACCGGCCTTATCCTTCTTGAAATTCAATGGTTTGCTCAATCCATACAAAAGATTCCCGGCAAATTCGATCGAGAGCCTCAGTGCATGTACATTTCTGTTTTTATTGGCGGGATCAAAAGTCGAATAAGTATAAGAATATCCGGTACTGACAATAAACTGATTCCTGTATCCGAAATATACCGCACTGGAAGGCAGGCGGGCTAAAAAACCGGAATCAATCCGCGGAAGATAAACATAGTTAATATCCAGTAAATCAAACTGATGCCTTGAAGAAGTCATTCCCCGGCCTTCCCATATATAACGCAAGCCTCCCGAAAGCAGGGTACGTACAAACTCCGGGCGGGTCTGGTAATTATAACTCATTGAAAACTCGGTAGATGCACGCATCTTGCGTTTAAATGCATCGGTAAGAAACGGGAATAAGAATTTAGGCACACGGAGAGATGCATCGGCTCCCAGTTCCAAATAAGGATTATTCAATCCTGACGATGCAACTGTGATCGCTTCATAAGCGCCATGAAGCTTAAAATTGAATGTTTCCGAACCCTTGAATAAATTCCGGTGAGTGTAATTAGTAGAAAGCGCCACTCCGAAATCGCCTGCTGTATTTGTACCTTCGACTCCAAATGTAATTGATTGTTTTTTGGCAGGCATAGTGTAAATACGCGTAGCAAGAAATGCCGTATCATTCCTGAAAAATTCCTCAAAATGGATATTGGAATTATTTAACGCCTGTAATGTAGCATATGAAGAATAAGTAGACTCCTCCCTTAATTGGGAATATAACCGTCCGGGAGTCATAAAATTATTACTCATCAAAAGCGAAGGATTGATAGAAGGAGAGTTCCCACGATAATAAATGGTATATCCGTTCGATTCAATACTATCCTTAGCTCTGTATGAATCCGTTCCGGACATACTTAAAGGGTCATAATCCAGATAAATATAAACCTTATCATAATAATATTTACGATGAGGTATTTCGATAAAAGTTCCGGTAGGTAATATTTCCGGTAAAGGATGAAGTTGCAATTCAAGATTCACGCCATGATCTACCTTGCCGGTATCGGCCGAATATGAAATATAATTCTTTTCAAAGGCATAATATCCGCGGTTACGGAGTAAATTGGTGATTCTATCCCGTTCTTTATCAAGGATATTCCTGTCAAACAACATTCCTTCCTTAATTAAAGACGCTTTGAATGATGCCGGCTCTCCCGAAATGATTTTCGTATCCACTCCCAGAACATCACTTATGATACTATCCTGAATATCTTCCGTATATTTCCATACGAAATACGGTTCATTGGCTTTTATCTCGTAGGTGACACTTGCTTTTTCTCCTTTTTTATCAATTTCCGAGGATACCTGAGCATCCATATATCCTTTATTAATAAAAAAGTTTGCCAATCCCACAGTAGTTTTATCAACCATAGTCGAATCAAAGATCACGGGAGACTCTCCAATCTGCCTGAGAAAACGGTTAATCCACCGCGTCGTGTCTTTTCCTGAAAGATTATAAAGCTGCAACTGTGTTTTGTTGATACCAAACATCTTATAATTAGGCAATTGCCTGACATGCGACCTCAACTCCAGAGTTCTGTAATCAGGATGGTCGGATTTTATACGTACCTTATCAAGCAGATGC
The DNA here is from genome assembly GCA_031267385.1 of Dysgonamonadaceae bacterium. GTDB lineage: Bacteria > Bacteroidota > Bacteroidia > Bacteroidales > Azobacteroidaceae > BNXB01. Next base: position 2,414 of record JAIRZF010000324.1, read on the forward strand.
TGTCCACCGGGCACGTACTTTGTCGAACTACACGAAAATAGTCCGCACACGATAAAAGCCCCAAGCAGGTATCGCACAAAAGGATATTTCATGTAGTTTAAAATCATTTTATCAAATACCTGAATACATCATTCCCATTAGCATAGAGAAGCAGAACTAATAAAAATATCATTCCTGCTATCTGGGCATACTCCATAAACTTCTCGTTTGGCTTACGTCCCGCAATCACCTCATAAATCAGAAACAGAACATGGCCTCCATCCAAAGCCGGAATAGGGAGGAGGTTCATAACCCCGAGAATAACTGAAAGAAATGCCGTCATATTCCAGAAAGCCTCCCAGTTCCAAGTAGGAGGGAAAATGTTGGCAATTGTACCGAACCCTCCCAGGTTACCGGCCCCTTCTTTGGTGAAAATATATTTGAATTGTCCCAGATAATTCTTAATTGTGGAGATCCCTTTCGAAATACCGGCCGGGAACGAAGCAAAAAAACCATATTGCCTGTGTACGGTCTTGAAAATCATGCTTCGGACTTTAGGATGAACTCCAATTTTTCCGTTTTCATCGGGAGTAATCGTGACTTCCTGCAACCGGTTATTCCGATAAAAACTCAAGGAAACCGGCGTATTTTTATTATCAAAAAAGGCTCCCGACAATTCATCGAATGTCATATCGGTACGCCCTCCGACGCCGACCAGACTGTCATTTACTTCCAGTCCGGAATTTTTAGCAGGAGTCCCATTATTCACGCCATGGATGACAAACGGGGTACGAGGTTTTATGAATACGTTTTTTCCATCCAATAACACTTTATTGAATTCTTCCGGTAAATTGACGACAGCCTCTTGTCCGTCACGAAGGACAATAACTTCTTTTGCTTCCGCCAACTTCATCAGCATTTCCATATCCATGACATACAACTCCGTTCCATCCGCTTTCAATGGAATATCTCCATCGCGAAAACCGGCATTTTTAGCTGTTTCACTATAGGAAAAGCCCGATGTATAATCCCTCAGTTGTATGTATTCTTCTCCCCAGGTAAACAATATCATGGCATAAATAAAAAATGCCAGGATAAAATTCATCAACACACCTCCAACCATGATCAATAAACGTTTCCAAGCCGGTTTCGAACGAAATTCCCATGCCTGTTCCGGCTGACTTAGCTGTTCTTTGTCCATACTTTCATCCAACATTCCCGAAAGTTTCACATATCCTCCCAAAGGAACCCAGCCTATACCATACTCCGTTTCACTGTTCTGTGGTTTATATTTAAATGGCGTAAACCAGGGATTGAAAAATAAATAAAATTTCTCAACTCTGACTCCGAATAGCTTCGCAAAAATAAAATGTCCAAATTCGTGGACAATGACCAGGATTGATAAACTTAAAATTAATTGTAATGCTTTAATTAAAATTGTTTCCATAATTTTTTATTAATGAACAATGAGGAAAATGAAAGCAAGCTTCATTTTCCCATTATTTGTGATGCCACAGCTCTAGCTTCCGCATCGGTTTGTACATAATCTTCATATCCAGGAGATGCAATGAACGGTACTTTCTGCATTGTTTGTTCTATCACATCACTCATCGGTAAAAATCCTATTTTATCTTGCAAAAACGCAGCCACGACAACTTCATTAGCAGCATTCAGTACACAAGACATATTTCCTCCCTGCCTGATCGCTTCAAATGCAAAACCCAGATTCCTGAATTTTGCCGTATCCGGTTCCTCAAATGTCAAAGATGGATATCGAGTGAAATCAAGACGTTCAAATGAAGCATTCAAACGATCCGGATAGGCTAAGGCATACTGGATCGGGAGGTGCATGTCCGGCATACCTAATTGAGCCTTTACGGATGAGTCGGAGAACTGAACCATAGAATGAATGATTGATTGCGGATGCACCAATACCTGTATCTGTTCCGGAGTTACATCAAACAACCACTTGGCTTCGATCATCTCAAATCCTTTATTCATCAGGGAAGCCGAATCAATGGTCACTTTCGCTCCCATGTTCCAGTTCGGATGTTTCAATGCCTGATCTTTCGTTACAGATCCCAGTTCTTTCAAACTGAATTTCCGGAAAGGGCCTCCTGAAGCCGTCAGGATTATTTTTTCTATCGGATTATTTCCTTCGCCTACAAGACATTGAAAAATAGCGGAGTGTTCCGAATCAACCGGTAAAATCGGAGCCTTGTATTCCAAAGCCAGCCGGGCTATCAATTCTCCGGCGACAACCAGGGTTTCTTTATTTGCCAGCGCGATCGTTTTACCTGCCTTGATCGCTTCTATGGTCGGTTTCAATCCTGAATACCCCACCATGGCCGTCAGAACAATATGAACAGGTTCAGCCTGAACAACCTGGGCGATAGCATCGGCGCCGGCCCAAACTTTAATCGGAAGATCCTTGAGAGCTTCTTTCAATTGTCCGTATTTCCGTTCATTGGCGATAACAACCATTTCAGGCATAAACTCCCTGGCCTGCCTGATTAACAGGTCAACCTGATTATTGGCCGTCAGTGCATAAACTTCAAAAAGACCGGCATGTTCCCTGATCACATCCAAAGCCTGTGTGCCGATAGAGCCTGTTGAACCTAAAATAGCTATTTGTCGTTTCATCTAAAATGCAATAAATTCTTCCGGATCCACCGGAGCACCCCGGTACCACAACTCAAAATGTAAATGAGGACCGGTGGTCAGTTTACCCGTATTTCCCACTAAAGCAATCACTTCACCGGCAGACACTTCATCTCCGGGCTTTTTCAATAATGAGGCGCAATGTTTATATATTGAAACAAATCCGTTCTGATGTTGTATTTGTATTATATATCCCGCATTTGCATCAAATCCGGCGAAGATAGCGCTTCCTTTCATCGTAGCAAGAATACTTTCCTTCGGATTAGCTGCAATATCCGTTCCATAATGTTTATCGCTCACACTGAAATGCGAGGAAACAATCCCGTTCACCGGACGGTAAAAAACAATATTTTCCGGGATTGAAGCGGATGAAGAAAGGGAACTCAGATTGTATTTTTCTTCTTCTTCAAATCGCTCTACGAATTCAGCAGTAGCTTTCGATTTATCAAATTCCGGAACCGATCCGTTCTCCGAAGAATCGACTTTTCTGACGGAATCAATCTTCAAATCACCTCTTAATATACCTCCGATATTACCCAGATAAACGGACTGTGCTATTAATAATTGTTCCAGAGAGTCTACTTTTAATGCATTATTAATAATTTCCCCTCTCACTTCCGCAGGCAAATAGCCGGGCAGATAATTCCTGATTGGTGTTGTAATGATCACGACAGAAGTCAAGAATATCAACAAAAAAGCAAAAACAGCAGCGACAAGAAAAGCCGAAAGTCTGGACACCCGAAATGCGAACACCTCTTCCAGGGTATTCTCATTCAGAAAAGACAATTTATACTTAAAACGTACCTTCTTCCAAAAAGTCGACTTTTTCTTCGATTGTTTCATTATTTCACTTTTATCTCTTCCAATAAGCGGTTACATTTCCCCCACTTGTCGATCATATACATGACGTAGCGAATATCGACTCCGATTGTCCTTTGAAGTTCCGGTTCAAATACGATGTCTCCACTCATGGCTTCCCAGTTCCCATCAAAAGCCAAACCAATAACTTCTCCGTTACCATTAAACATCGGACTTCCGGAGTTTCCTCCCGTAATATCATTATTTGACAGGAAACACAAATTCATATCTCCAATCCCATTTCCATAAGCGCCAAAATCCTTGTTGCTTAACAGATCGAGTATTTCCTGCTGTACATCAAATTCAGAATCATTCTTTTTGTATTTTTCAAAAACCCCGGCTGTTGTGGTATTGTATTCGTACCATGCTCCGTCGTAAGGCACATAACCGCCAACACTTCCATAGCTCAGACGCATAGTCGAGTTGGCATCCGAAGCTAAATCCCTGCCCGGCATCATCTGTTGCAATCCGGCAAAAAACAACCGTTCTCCTTTCAAAATATCGTAACGAAATGCCGTAAGACCTGCAACGTATGAAGATAATACTTCCCGCACCGATTTCACCAATTCATAAGCGGGGTCTTTATCTATTTTTTTAATGTTTTTCGGGTTCAGAATTGTTTCTTTTAATTTTCCGATATGGGGGATTACGGATTTATCGAACACATAAGCGGCATATTTATCACAATCTCCTTTGTATTTTTTATCTATCACTTTATAGAAAGAAGGTAATTCGCCGGCAGGAAGATGTTTTTTTAAGACTTTCAACATCGCGGCAAAGACTTTCCGGTCTAATTCCGGATTGTAATTTTTATATTCAGGAACGATATCTTCCTCAAACTTTTCATTCATTTCTTCCTGAGATCCGGTCCTGTCGAATTGCATGACCAAAGAAGCCAAACCGATCAGTTCAGCGCCTCGGAGCATCGTTTCACTGAGGTAAGTCATGTTTTTCTGAATCTCATCCGTCGATTCATACCCGGTTTTTACCAGTTCAAGGGCTTCTCCGTAAAATTCCTGTTTTTCGGTATCTTGCTTGATCCAATTTTCAAATTGTCTTTCCAAAGCCTGTTTACGTTCAATCACACGCAACCGTTCTACGCCCCGGTTCATTCCGATCGAATTTTTCCAGTAGTTGGAACTTCCGGCATATTTTGAGGAATATTTGATACGAACATCCGCATCGGCCAGCATTGCTTCTTTCCAGATATCCTGTTTGATACCGCGTACTTCAATGCGGGGCTCATTACTACTCAACACCCGTTGACGGATTCCCCAGGAGGACAAATAACGATTCGTACGGCCGGGAAAACCGATCGTCATACAATAACTTCCCGATTCATATCCTTTTAGTGAAACAGAAGATACATATTTGGGTTTATACGGCACATTCGATTCACTGTATTCAGCTGCACTGTTTCCCGTTCCGGCATAAACTCTGAAAATACTGAAATCACCGGTATGGCGCGGCCACATCCAGTTATCGGTATCTCCTCCAAACTTACCGACAGAAGAAGGGGGTGCAAAGACCAGCCTTATATCATTAAAAACCTCATAAACATTCAAATAGTATGAATTATTGGCAAAATAAGAAGAGATATGAGCTTCAATGAATTTATTTTCACCGGAAACGGAATCTTCAATGGTCGTACAAATTTCATTTATTTTCTTCAATCGGGCGGCCTCATCTTTTATCCCTTCCAGTTGAGATAATATTTTCCAGGTAAAATCCTCTGTTTTGAGCAAATAACGGACATACATACCCGAAATGGGGATTTCATCTTTCAATGTTTGTGCAACAAAACCATCTTTCAGATAATCATGTTCCACCGTACTCTGCGACTGGATAGCGCCATAGCCACAGTGGTGGTTGGTAAATATAAGTCCCAGGTCGGATACCGTTATACCGGTGCAACCTCCATTAAAGTGGACTACTGCATCTTTCAGAGAAACACCATCCGGATCGTACAGTTGCCGTTCCGGCATTACGAACCCTAACGATCTCATTTTCACCCAGTTGTCCTGCTTGAGATTATTCAACATCCACATACCTTCATCGGCAAAAAGAGAAACGGTCAGCATCAGACCAAGAAATAAGCAGGTAATCTTTTTCATTTTAAAAGCTTTTTATTTAAAAGGACAAAGGTAATGAAAAGTTTCGTCAGCCTATCCATTACCATTTAAGTATTTTATTCAAATATGGGATCTCTTTCAACGACAGATCTCTTTTTATGAGGACTGTGAGGTAAATGCACAATAAAAATGCATGGAATAACCATCGTAAATATTGATTTTCTACGGAAAGGAATTTTGCCACAAAATACAGCAACAAGGCCAATCCAAAATAGATTCCTATCGTTTTCAGATCATAAGGGATGGGGTATTTCTTCTGTCCCATAAAATAGGAGATCAACATAATAACCAGATTTCCGGTAAATATCGCCCAGGCGCAGGCCATGTAGCTGTAATACGGGATAAACAGTATATTGACCAAAATAATAATAACACATCCCAGAATAGACAATATAGCTCCCCAACGAGTCTGATCCGTCAATTTATACCAAAGTGAAAGATTAAAATAGACCCCGAAAAATAATTCACCCATCATGATAACAGGCACTACTTTCAAGCCTTCCCAATAATTTTTATTTGGAATAAAATATTTGAAAATATCTATATAAAAAGAAATTCCGAGAAACACAAACAATCCCAAGATGATGAAATATTTTGTTGCGTCGGCATATGACCGGCGATTGTCGGTCTTGTCACTCCGGGAAAATATAAATGGTTCAAACGCAAAACGAAACGCCTGGGTAAACATCAACATGACTACGGCAACCTTGACACAGGCGCTATAAACGCCCAACTCATCGAATCCGTTGCCCGAATATATTTTTGGGAAAATAATCTTGTCAACGGTCTGATTTAACATTCCTGCTATTCCAAGCACCAGCAAAGGAAAGGAATACCGGAGCATCTTTTTTAAGATGTCCGTATCTAAACGGTATTTAAATCCGGTATATTCCGTCAGAAGAAATCCGG
>JAIRZF010000229.1 GCA_031267385.1 Dysgonamonadaceae bacterium
CGGTAGAAAATCAGCGATTTGAAATCAATGAATTTTGCAAGAAAAGTTACGTTGAGGTAGAAAAATGGATAGATGAAACCATTTCAGGAACTAAAGAAGTAGATAAACGAAAATTAGGAAAATTACTGGGAAACTTACGAAAAGGCGATATCCTGATTTGTTCTGAACTTTCCAGATTGGGACGTAATTTACTTATGATTATGTCGATACTCAATGTCTGCATGGAAAAAGAAGTACAAGTATGGACTATCAAAGATAATTATCGTTTAGGCAGCGATATTAGTTCCAAAGTGTTGGCTTTTGCCTTTGGATTATCTGCCGAAATAGAGCGCAACCTTATTTCGCAGCGTACTAAAGAAGCATTGGTTCGCATGAAATCGGAAGGTATCCATGTAGGTAGACCACGTGGTGCGAAGTCAAAAGAGATAAAACTTACAGGCAAAGAAGAACAGATAAAGAAAATGTTGAAACAAAAAATACCCAAAGTAAGAATCGCAAAGAAATTGGGTGTACATCGTTCAACCTTGAGGCGATTTTTACTTGAAATGGAATAAGGTACACAAACATCAAGGGAACTACATTCTCCGACTTGTATGCAAATTGTATGTCCCTAAAAAGAAACAAGCAGCTACTTTTACCGTAACTGCTTGATTCTCAATGTGGGCGTTGACGGATTCGAACCGCCGACCCTCTGCTTGTAAGGCAGATGCTCTGAACCAGCTGAGCTAAACGCCCGTTTTTTTATCATCACTTTCCTCCAAAAGCGTTGCAAAGGTAGTGCTTTTTCCTGAACTTCCAAATAAAAATAAAAAAAATATCCGTTTTTTCACTGTATACCCAGGTAAACAGACCGGAAAAACGGATACAAATCCTTACAAAATTAATCGAAAAAATTGAATATCCCATGTTATATTTATTCCTTTGCACCGTTATTCAAATACAATGACATTAGAACAATTCAAATCAGATGTTATCTCTCAAAGGCAAAAACTGCTTGCAGTTGCCTGGAAGATGTTGGCGAATGAGGCAGACGCAGAAGATGCCATACAGGAGGTTTTCCTCCGACTATGGAGCATCCGCGAACAACTCGGAACAATGTCCAACCCCGGAGGTTTTGCCATGCAAACTACAAAAAATATCTGTATTGATAAACTAAGAGTTCAGAAAACAACAGTAAATGTAGAAGATGTATTTCCCGGATTCGACGAAAAAACACCTTATCACGAAACGGAAAAACTGGATTCAGTCAGCCTCGTCCGGAAAATTATCAACACGTTACCGGAACTGCAAAGAAAAATTATCCTGATGCGCGATGTGGAAGGATACGAATTACAGGAAATTGCGGATATCACAGGGTCACAAATAAATGCAGCGACCATGAATCTCTCAAGGGCAAGAAAAAAAGTACGGGAAGAATACATACGTATCAATACGTACTATAAAATGGAACAATGAAAAAATAAAAACATGAAAACAAATAATATCAAACAATTACTGGACAAATATTTTGAAGGACAAACTTCACTGCAGGAAGAACGATGCCTTCGGAATTATTTTCGCCAAGACAATGTCGACAAATCGTTGACGGAATTCAAGCCGATGTTCGATTTCCTCAACGAAGAACGAAAAATTGCAATGATAGAAGTAAATGAAACAATAATATCAAAACAAATCAATCGTCCGAAAATAAAAAAGATCCGGTTTAGCCGGATCTGTATTGGAACAGCAGCTACCGTTATGTTGTGTTTAGGAGTAAAATTTACTTTCTTCAATCAACAAAAAGAAACTTCCGTACAGTCGATCGTATATGTCGACGGAAAAAAATTCACAGACCTCAAGACAATCCGGCTCCAAACATTGAATACTCTTGAAGTTATCTCCGAATCAGAGGATGATGTGATCGCTACCCAGATCGACATCCTGAACTCTTTTAATGATTTTTAAAGTACCTCAGACATGAAACGAATATTAATATTATCATTCCTGATTTCCCTTTTCACCACAGGGAACCTGACGGCTCAACAGACTCTGCAGACAGAGCAGATCTTTGAAACCTACGGCAAACAAGAAGGAGCTATTCTAATCGAACTATCGACGGATATCCTGGCGGAACATACCAATATGAAAGTCTACAAAAGCTTTACCATTGCATCTAGAGTTCATGTGATTGCCGCAGCAACGGCAGCTATCAAAAACGATATACAGGGAGGTTCCAAATTAATGGAAACCCGGAAAAACGGAAGAATAGAAACCGGATATTATTGTCTTAAAAGACAGGAAGATACAGTGTACGAATACATTTTATACAAGGAAAAATCAAAGAAAATGACATTGATCTATATCCGGGGATATTTTCCGCCGCGTAAACTGGAATCGGAACTGAATAAATTAAAAGATCTCTTCATTTATGTCAATAATAAACGTATCAAATTACAATAACAAATAAACTTAATGGATATGAAAACAAAAATATTACTACTTTGTCTTATATTATTTACGGGCTCTCAATCCGTTCCAGCCCAAAGTTCGGTAACTTACGATGGCGCTCCTTACAATATCATGTTCACATGGAAAAAGAACTCCAAAGCTATAAAACCCCACTGGAATGGACTCGGAATAGCTCTGGCCAATTTCGATGGGATAAATAACACCGGCGCCGATCTTGCCGTTAGTACCTCCTACTCTCTCATTCTGAATCCAATGGATTACAAAATACCTCTAAGCAGACACTGGCTTTTTGTTAGCGGTATGGGACTCGATTTTTCCCGTTATCATTTCAAGGGAAATACAGGCTTAACTGTCGTCGACGGAATCGCCCGATTTGTACCTGCCACAGACGGTGAAACATATAAATCAAGCAAATTGATGACTTATTATATTACCATCCCGCTATTACTCGAATATCAAACAAGATTTTCCAATCGCTTGTTTTACATTTCCGGTGGAATGGTCGGATACATCAAATATTATTCTAAATCTCAGATTGATGTCAGAGTCACCGGTGGTGTCGAAGCCAGAAATCTGGGACGTGACCTGAATATCCTGCCTGTAAACGGACGTTTCATGTTGCAAACCGGAGTCAGCGACATCAGTTTCTACGCCTATTATTCGCCATTCTCCCTTTTTGAAAAAGATAAAGGACCTGACATCAAGCCTGTCGGAATCGGGATCATGCTGGACTTCTAAAAAGTTAAAACGATTTATCCCGATGAGCCGCATAGATTTAGTTTGAACCAAATCTGCCGTGATAAAACTATTTTTAATAAAAGTTAGGGATAAAGATTTAATAACTGTTTGGATTTTGATTAACTTTGCAGGAAAATAATGATTTTTAAATGATAGAACGCATCATAATTCTGGAAAGCGCTGATCCGGCAACATTTTTTGGAACAAATAATATTAATATTCAGTTGATCAAATCCCTGTATCCAAAACTGAGGATTGTAGCCCGGGGAAATGTGATGAAAGTAATCGGAGATGAATTGGAACTCGTGATCTTTGAAGAAAAAATCCAGGAACTGGAACAATATTGTCAGGAACACAATGCCCTCAACGAAGAAATTATCACTAAAGTTATCCGGGGAAAAAATGAAGCCCCTGCAAAACAAGATAATCTGATTATTTTCGGGATGAATGGAAAACCTATTCTTGCCCGGACGGATAATCAGCAAAAATTGGTCAACGCTTTTGAAAAAAACGACATGTTGTTTGCCATTGGGCCTGCAGGTTCCGGAAAAACATATACAGCCATAGCGTTAGCAGTAAGAGCTTTGAAGAACAAAGAAATACGGAAAATAATACTGAGCCGTCCGGCTGTCGAAGCCGGTGAAAAACTGGGATTTCTTCCGGGAGATATGAAAGAAAAGATCGATCCCTATCTTCAGCCGTTGTATGACGCCCTGGAAGACATGATCCCGGCAACAAAACTGAAAGAATACGTCGAAACAAAGATTATCCAGATTGCACCTCTCGCTTTCATGCGTGGACGAACTCTCGGTGACGCCGTGATTATTCTGGATGAAGCTCAAAACACAACAACACATCAGATCAAAATGTTTCTGACACGTATGGGCATGAATGCAAAGATGATTATAACGGGCGACGTGACACAAATTGACCTTCCGCCATCGCAGCCCTCAGGCTTACTCCATGCCATGCGAATATTAAAAGATATTCCGGGCATCGCGCATATCGAATTCAATAAAAAAGACATCGTACGCCACAAACTCGTACAACGAATTGTGGAAGCTTACGAAAAACATGACGCTAAAGAACTGAAAGAAAAAAAGAAAATAATCGCCAAAGATTAAATATATGAAGAATACTTTAACAAGAACAGATTACAATTTGCCCGGTCAAACGAAAGTATACCACGGAAAAGTACGGGATGTTTACACTATCGGCAATGATTTGTTGATTATGATTGCAACTGACAGAATTTCTGCTTTCGATGTTGTCCTCCCTCAGGGGATTCCTTACAAAGGACAAGTCCTGAACCAAATCGCAGCAAAATTCCTGGATGCTACGGCCGACATTGTTCCCAATTGGAAAATCGCATCCCCGGATCCGATGGTCACTGTAGGACTACGTTGTGAACCCTATAAAGTGGAAATGGTCATCCGGGGATATCTTACGGGAAGCGCATGGAGGGAATACAAAGCCGGAGCGCGTACTCTTTGCGGGATTCCCCTGCCCGAAGGAATGAAAGAGAATCAACAATTTCCGGTTCCACTTATTACTCCGACAACAAAAGCCGATGAAGGACACGATGAAAACATTTCCAAAGAGGAAATTATTGCCCGGGGATTGGCCGGTAAAGAAGAATACGAACAACTGGAACAATATACCCTGGCTCTATTCCGCAGAGGAACGGAAATAGCCGCTCAAAAAGGACTTATACTTGTCGATACGAAATACGAATTTGGTGAAAAAGATGGAAAAATCTACCTGATTGATGAGATCCATACTCCCGACTCTTCCCGTTACTTCTATTCCGACGAATATCCGGAACGTTTCAAAAACGGAGAAGAACAAAAGCAACTTTCCAAAGAATTTGTTCGTAAATGGCTGATGGAAAACGGATTTCAGGGAAAAAACGGACAACAGGTTCCCGAAATGACGGAAGACTATTGCAGCAGCGTCTCGGAACGGTATATCGAATTGTACGAAAACATCACAGGCGAACTGTTTGCTAAAGCAGATATAAGTAATGTTGAAGAAAGAATCAGGAAAAATATCCTCGATTATCTGATAAACCTGAAATAATAGGTATGTCTTCTTATAAAGTCGAAAAAATAGTTCCCTACAATAGTTCCGACAGGAAAAGTACTCAGGTTGAACAAATGTTCGACGAAATTGCCGGTCATTATGACGAGCTGAATCATACACTATCAATGGGAATCGATCGCCGATGGCGAAAAAAAGGAATCTTATCCCTTAAAGATTTAAATCCTCAAAAAATTCTCGATATTGCCACCGGAACCGGCGATTTGGCTATCGACGCCTACAACAGCTTACAACCTGATCAAATCCTGGGCATTGACATCTCTGAAGGAATGATGGAGATCGGACGTCGGAAAGTGGCTAAACTGGGACTTTCCGACAAAATAACATTTGAGAAACAGGATTGTACCGGCCTCCAACTTCCCGATAACAGTTTCGACGCCGCCATCGTTGCATTCGGCATCCGTAACTTTGAAAACCTGGACAAAGGTCTGCAGGAGATTCTCCGGATTCTACGCCCCAATGGAAAATTGATGATACTGGAACTCACTACTCCGGAATATTTTCCGATGAAACAAGCCTACTTCATATACTCCAAACTGGTCATACCGACCCTGGGCAAATTCATTTCAAAAAATAAAACCGCATACAACTACCTCCCAAAATCCATCGCAGCTTTTCCTCAAGGGAAGACAATGGCAGGAGTCCTGAAAAAAAATGGATTCAAAACCCCTACTTTCAAACGATTCACATTTGGTACCTGTACGATGTACACCGGAATAAAATAATTTAGTTAAACTTTGTTAATTATAGTACTTTGTATTGCATAGTACTAAAAAATACACGTATCTTTGCATTATTATATAAGATACTTTGATAAAGTAAAATGAAAACCTATGAAAGCAGATAATGCAAAATCGCAAATGCGCAAAGGAATGTTGGAATACTGCATTCTTTTAATACTGCAAAAAGAGCCTGCTTATGCAACGGACATCATCAAAACGTTGCAGGAAGCACGCCTTATTGTAGTTGAAGGGACATTATACCCCTTACTGACACGCTTGAAGAACCTGGACTTGCTCTGTTATGAATGGATAGAATCAAATCAGGGACCACCCAGGAAATATTACGCACTCACTCCCGACGGAATCGAATTTCTCGAAGAACTGGAATCCGCCTGGTTAGAGATCAATAGTACAGTCACTCATTTGAAAAACAGATAAAAACTTACAAATATGAAAAAGACACTAACAGTCAATCTTAATGGAAGAGTTCTTAACATTGACGAAGATGCGTACACTTTATTAGACAATTACCTCCGCAACCTGAGGGTATATTTCAGTAAAGACGAAGGTTTTACCGAAATAATTGCCGATTTCGAAGCGCGGATCGAAGAATTATTTAGCGAACACATCCGCTCCGGATACGAAGTGATCTCTATAGAACAGGTGGAAAGTGTGATCAAACAGGTCGGAAAACCGGAAGATTTTGAAGGAACCGAACCCGAAAACACAAGGGATAAAACGTTTGAAGAAACGAAAGATCCGGAATTTTCCAGACCGTCTTCAGGAGAAAAGAAAATAAAAAAACGGTTGCACAGAAATATTGACAATAAGCTGGCCGGTGGAGTTTTCTCCGGAATTGCAGCCTATTTCGGATGGGATGAAACCGCTGTACGCCTGGCTGGATTGATCATTCTAATTGTAATCATGCCTGTATACGGATGGGGAATTTGGTTATACCTTATCTTATGGATCATTATTCCTCCGGCAAAAACGGCCCAACAGAAACTGGAAATGCGTGGAGAAGAAGTTTCTATTGAGAATATAGGGAAAGTCGTCTCCGAAGAAACTACAAACAGTTACCAAAGCGACAATAATGGCTGTTTAGGAAGTATTTTAGGGTTCTTTGCCGCATTGGTAAAGGTCATACTGGTTGGTTTGGGAATTTTAATAGGCCTGCCGCTCATTTTTGCCATGATCATTGTATTGATAACGGTATTTGCCATTCTGATTGGAGTCGGAGGCGGATTAATAGCTCTTCCTTTTGGAATCGCCGGACTCGAACTCGGAAATATCACTTTTACACATCCTACATTAGCTCTTATCACATCCATTTTAGTAGCCGGAATTCCTTTATTATCACTGATATACTGGATTGTAGCCCACTTTGCCAAATTAAGCCCAATGCCCAAAAGCATTAAAATAACCGGACTTATCGTTTGGATCATCGCTTTGATTATCCTGATCTCATCCGGGTTAAATATAAACTGGAACTCTAATGCCGGAAAATTCAGAAATGGTCACAGGCATATTGGGTGGTTCAAGGATACAAACAAAATTGAAGGTAACGGGATCGTAACGGACAAAACCTTAGTACTCCCCTACTTTGAATCCCTGTCTATCGATGATGATTTCTTTGATGCTGATGTGATAATCACACAAGTCAGCGATACCGGACAACTTTTCATCAGGGGGGAATCCAATATTATTGATCAGATCAAATGGTCTGTGAAGAACGGTAAATTAAAACTTTCAATCGATGACAATACATTCCTGGTCTGTAATCAGCCGATACTGATCAAAGTGAGTTCGCCGGAGATGAAAGGTGTTATGATCGAATCGGTCGGAAATGTAAAGATCCCCAATAAAATGGAACTCCATGACTTTTATATAGATATTGATGGCGCCGGACATTTTTCCGCAGACAGCTTATTTTGCAATGATCTCAAAGGAAATGTCAAGGGTATCGGAAATGTGGAGTTAAAAGGAAAAGCGTCCAAAGCTGATTTCAAGTTGAGAGGAGCCGGTAATATCAACGCGTTGGATTTTGAAACGGAAGACGTTACAGCAAATGTGAAAGGTATAGGAAACATCAAATGTGATCCGACCCGGAGTTTTAACGGCAAAGTCGAAGGAATAGGAAGTATTAATTACAAAAATGTTCCTCCCGTAAAAAACGTCAAAATAGAAGGATTGGGCAATATCAGCAAAAATTAAGGCCGGGAAACGTGAAAGATGCGATCCATCAACTGCCATTTTTCACTGGAAGATGCACCTGACGCTGCTTTTTGAAATAATGCAACATGTGTTTCCCATTCTTCCTGACGGGGCATTTTAGCCAAACGGGCAAAAGCTTCATCCCAGTCAAAATCGACAGGAGTCTCTACGATCATAAAAAGCCTGTTGCCAACATTATATATTTCCATTTCCAAAATGCCTACGGAACGGATGCCAACTCCTATTTCCGGCCAAAAATGGCTCTCATCGTGAGTCTCGATGTACCTCCGGATCAATTCCGGATCATCTTTCAAATCCAAAGTCTGACAATAACGTTTGGTCGGACCTGTAAACTCTTTTTGTTTATAACCTGTGTTTCTCATATATAAGACGTGTAAGACATGTAAGACATGTAAGACATGTCTTACGATCTTACATGTCTTACGGTCTCTTATTTTGCGACCCTTTCCAGCCATTTCAACATGAAAATCATTGTAAACATGGAGATCAGACAGGCCGTAACAAATATACACCATGTAGCCCAGATAGGAATACTTTTATAAAAAATGACACCTAAAAACAACAATTGATTTCCAAGAGCTGTAGCAGACAACCATCCTCCCTGCATAATTCCCTGATATTGGGGTGGAGCTACTTTTGATACAAAAGCAATTCCCAAAGGACTTATGAATAATTCTGCAACGGTTAATATCAGATATGTTCCAATTAATAACCACGGCGTCACACGCATAGCATCACTCAAACCTCCCATCGCTTTTCTTTCTGCATCTGTCGCTAAACCCATAGAACCAAGAGACATAACAGCAAACGCAGCGGCTGCGATACCCATACCGATGGCAATCTTTTTAGGGGTGGATATTTCATAACCTCTGGCCTTCAACCATCCAAAAAATGCAATTACGATAGGAGTAAGGAATACTACAAAAAATGGATTGAACGTCTGGAAAACTTCAGCTCCTTCTAATGTTGTAAATCCAAGATCCAATTTCAATAACCGGGTATAATCATTCGCAAACAAAGTCAATGTCTGACCATTTTGATGGAAAGAGAACCAAAAGAAAATAACAACTCCAAACACAGCAAACAACGCATAAAGTCTTTGTCTGATTTCCCTGGTATCCATTTCCGCAACGGGAGATGATGATTTTTCTTTTTTACTTACAACTTTCGCCGCCGGATCCGGAAGACTGTTCTTGTTAACTATAAATATGACCAGAGATATCAACATAGCAAGAATTGCAATACCGAAAGAATAGTGATATCCCGTCATAAAAACATTGAGATATTCATTTGCAAAAACAGTGAGATCGGTTGAAGCGCTTCCAACTTGTGCAGCCAATTCTGAAAAACGGGTGGAAGCTTCAGTAGTCATATTTCCGCTTAACCACTCATTACACAAAGCAGGAAGGTCTGCATTAAACTGAAATCCTTTACTTTGTACCCACCAGTTACGTAAACCAACAGCCATCAACGGAGCAAACATGGCGCCGATGTTAATGAACATGTAAAAAATCTGGAATCCGGTTTCCCGTTTTTCCGTATATCGCGGGTTGTCGTATAATTGACCCACTACTGCCTGAAGATTTCCTTTGAAAAGACCATTCCCAAAAGCAATGGAAAACAGCCCCAGACAAGTTAATATAAGGATTAACGTTTTATTTTGCACCGGAGTCGGAGTAGGAATAGCTAACAGGACATACCCAATAGACATCAGGATAAGCCCTGCTAAAATAGTGGACTTGTATTTTTTTGTTCTATCGGCAATGACACCTCCTACAAGAGCAAGAATATAAATCATTGCATAAAACACAGAATAAATAATGGCGCCTTGCGATCCTGTAAATGCAAATTTGTAATTCAGGAACAACAACAAAATAGCCATCATAATGTAAAAGCCGAAACGCTCTCCCATGTTCGATAGAGCCGCCCCGATTAATCCTTTGGGATGATTTTTAAGCATAAATTCAATTGTATTAGTTAATATTAAAAATTTTCACTTTCGCAAAGATAGTGTTTTTTTTGAAAAAAAAACATCATAAAAATAATAGAACTTGCCGAGCGCGATATTTTCGACTGCCGGTATTTCATGAAAGAAAAAACGCCGGTCAATCGGAAAATTGCGGAAAATATGACGCAAAAACCGCTTTCGGAATATGAGAATATGACAAGAACAAAGTAAAGAAATTTTGCCTTTCAGCAAATAAGCATTATCTTTGCAGGCAGATTTAAAGTTCAACTTAAAATTTGTCCAATGTATGAATAATATATTTATAAGCAGAGATTTAAATGCTGAAATTATACGTTTAAAACAGTATTTTCCGGTTATTGTGATAACAGGGCCTCGCCAGTCAGGCAAAACCACGTTATGCAGAAATCTGTTTTCCGGTTACCACGCCATTGATATGATGCAGGCTACCGACAGACAGGTCGTTGAAGCAAACCCTGAAGCTTTTTTGAAAAAATATGCCGATGGACTGCTGATTGATGAAGCGCAATATTATCCTGAAATATTCGAGTATTTGCGAATTGTGGCG
>JAIRZF010000001.1 GCA_031267385.1 Dysgonamonadaceae bacterium
TCCAAATAATGATGAAAAAGTAAATGTAACGGTAACTTCTGTTATAAAAGATAATACGGGAAAAGAAATATGCAGAAGCGCCAATGGCGGACAAATAAGGCACAATGAAGGATTAGTTCGCGATACTCTTACGGTTGACAATCCTAAATTATGGAGCCTTGACAATCCTAATATGTAGAGCCCGAAAATCTTTTGGATGAAACAAAGAAAAAGCTTTTCCCTGTAGACATTACTGTCGACATTGTGGATTCAAAAAGAACATTTGTCCCTTATGCAAATAATGAAATTACGTTTGATGTGAAAAGTTCATACAAACTGATAGGCGTTGAAAACGGCGACATTCTAGATCTTAATCCGCAAAAAATATTGAAACGGAAAGCATTCATGGGTAAAGCTCTTCTAATATTGCAGGCAACTGACCAAAAAGGTATATTAACAGTGCAGGCTAATAGCCCGGATCTAAAATCCTCAATGTTAACGATAGCGTGTAAATAGATTTTGAGCTGCTATCGGGAGATATCCAAACACTTCTTTTAAAGTAACCAATTTATCAAGTAAAATATTTCGTTTTTTGGCGGTCTCTTCGTCATTAATAAGAGAAAGAGAGATTTGAAAAGACATAATTTTTCATAGATTATTGCATTTCCGGGCGGTTTGGTAGCTATTTTTGGGTTTTGCAAATAATTCCCAAAAAATGGAGCACATTGCAGATGAGTTTCTTCCCTTAGTTATTATCTGGAGAATATTTTGTACTTTTGCACTGATTTTCATTACAAAAACATGAAAAAAATACTCTTTTTCCTGGTTTTCATCTCAATCAATAGCATATTTTCCTTTGCTTATGCCATTTCCGGCGATCATACGCAAATCAGTTTGCTGACTGTAATGCCCCGTCCCAATGGAGTTTATACCATCTATGGGCACACTGCTATCCGGGTACAAAATACTTCGGAAAAAATAGACGAAGTTTTCAATTATGGCACTTTTGATTTTGATTCCCCTAATTTCATGTACCGGTTCGTAAAAGGTGAAACAGATTATTATATAAGCGCTGATGCATTTCGTTTTTTTAAATATCACTATGCGTCCACCCATGCTACAGTGATAGAACAGGTTTTGAATATTCCTTCAAAAGAAAGAGAAGAAATATTTAACTTTCTGATTATCAATATGAAACCTCAAAACCGGGAATACCGTTACAATTACTTTTTTGATAACTGTACCACCCGTCCCCGTGACATTATCGAAAAATATTGCGGAGGTAAACTGGTATATACCGAAGACGAAAAATCCATTACCTTGCGGGATCTCGTTCACGAATGTACGGCGCCCTACCCCTGGATGACATTCGGAATTGACCTGGTCATCGGTAATGGAGCGGATTCAACCATCAATAAACGAAGTGAGTTATTTCTTCCCGTTAAATTGATGGAAACTTTGAATGAAGCCTATGTCGCGGATGATAACCTGCAGCAACGGCCTGTTGTTTTATCATCAAAAACAATCATCGGCCCGGAGTCGCTCCCTCCTTCAAAATCATGGAGTGATCCCATGAAATTAGGGATCATATTGGTTATTCATTGCCTGGTTTTTGCAGTCGCAGGATACTTCCTGAAAAGAAAATTTCGTTTTTTCTACGCCCTGATGTTTCTTAATGTTGCAATCGGCGGATGTATCGTGGCTTTTGTCGCTTTAATATCCTCACATCCTTGTACCTGGCCGAATTGGAATCTGCTGTGGATACATCCCTTGCACTTCATTCCTGTGGCCGGATACTTTTTTAAGAAAACTTATAGGCTTATACGATGGTATCATTGGAGTAATTTTGTACTTTTGTCGGGTATTTTATCGGGATGGCATTTTATCCCGCAGGAATTGAATGTAGCTTGTATCCCTTTTATTATTTGCCTTTGGATCAGTTCCGGATATAAGCTTCTTATTGATAAAAAGTTAGATAAATAATGAACAAAATCATAACGTCCCTGATTGCCATTTTGACTGTCTCCGGAGTTCATGCACAACATCCGGCCGATGTTCCAAAACTGGTGGTTACAATTACTGTAGACCAATTGCGTGGGGACTATCTTCAATATTTCAGTCCATCGTTTGGAGAACGCGGATTCAAACGCCTCCTGAATGAGGGTCTTGTATACCATCAGATGCAATATGATTTCCCAAATAGCAATCAGGCGTCTTCCGTAGCTACTCTTTATACCGGTTCCTACCCCTACTCCCACAATATTACCGGAAATAAAAAATATGATTTTGAGAGTAAAAGGGAACTATCTATTATCTACGATAGCGAGTACATCGGTAATTTTACCTCCGAAAACTTTTCTCCTCTTGCTTTGGCAGCGTCGACTGTCGGAGATGAATTGAAAATGGCGTCAAACGGTAAAAGCGATGTTTTTTCCATTGCTCCGGATGCTTTGGCATCCATTCTTTCCGTCGGACGTTATGCAAATGCCGCTTTCTGGCTGGATGATTATAACGGGAAATGGGCTACAACCACGTTTTACAAGGGAATTCCCTGGTATGTAGACCGGTACAATAATTCCGAAATTACCATCAATAAATCAGACGCTCTGTGGACTCCGGCTCTGAGAAGTTACGGAGCTTTTCCATATACAAAAAATACGACTCCTTTTAAATATAATTTTATCAAAGGAGATAAGGATAAGTTCCTGAAAATCAAACAAACGCCCCTGATCAATGCCGAAGTGACTGCTCTGGCTGCAAAGTTTTTTGAATTCGCCGATTTTGGAAAGCGAACAAATCCCGATCTGCTTTCAATCACTTACTATGCAGGAAATTACAAAGGAAACGGAGGCGACGAGTACGGGTGGGAAATACAGGATACATACTACCGTCTGGACAAAGAAATTGAACGTCTGTTAGACTTAATAGAACAAAAAGTCGGACTTGGAAATACATTGATTGTGCTCAGCTCCACCGGTTATTTTGAATCCAGGACAGACCGGCTTTCCGGTTTCAAACCTGCAGGAGAGTTTTTCCCAAGTCGTTGCACAGCCTTACTCAACATGTATCTGATGGCTCTGCATGGGCAAGCCAACTGGATTCTGGGATATTACGACAATCAAATTTATCTGAATAAAAAATACATAGATGATCTGAAACTGGATTGGGCGACCATCCTGAAACAATCGGCCGACTTTGTATCTCAATTCTCAGGAGTTCAAGACGTTGTGACATCATCAGAAATGATTTTTGAAGAACAGGCTGCCGGAAGAAATGCTTTCCGCCGGGGAATGAGTAAAAAAATCAGCGGGCATATCTTTATAGAACTGCAACCCGGATGGGTAGTCGTGAATGAAAATAATCCGGATGCCAGGATCGTGCAGAATAATGCCGTTATCTCTCCATTGATCTTTTTCGGAAACAACATTCCCAAACAACACGTTTATCGTCCGGTAAAAGCGGTGGAAGTAGCGCCGACTATATCTCATGTATTGAGAATCAGACCACCCAACGCCTGCAAGGAAATTCCACTACAAGAGTTTTTATATTAATTCAATAATAAAATAAAATAACAATATATTATGGGTTTTAACGATGTATTATCAAAATTGTTTGGGAACAAAGCCCAACGTGATTTAAAAGAAATAAATCCTTATGTAGAGAGGATAAAAGCCGTGTATCCTTCCATTGAAAAATTATCAAACGATGAATTGCGGGCAAAAACCGATGAAATAAAACAGCGCGTTCAGGATGCCGTTGCTGAAGAAAAAGCTAAAATAGCCGATTTGAAATCAGGTATTGAGCAAATGGAACTTGAAGACCGCGAAAAGGTATGGGCTGAAGTTGACAAGATAGAGAAAGATATTCTCGAAAAATATGAAACTGCATTGGAAGATATGCTTCCGGAAGCGTTTGCTATCATCAAAGAGACCGCCCGCCGGTTCACTCAAAATGAAAAAACAATCGTCACTGCAACTGATTTCGACCGCGATCTGGCAGCCACACATGATTTTGTATTCATTGAAGGTGATAAAGCGGTGTACCTCAATCGGTGGGTTGCCGGCGGCAATGAAATTACCTGGGATATGATTCACTACGACGTGCAATTATTCGGGGGAACCGTGCTTCATAAAGGGAAAATTGCCGAAATGGCGACAGGAGAAGGGAAAACGCTGGTCGCCACACTTCCGGTATTCCTCAACGCATTGACACGTAACGGGGTGCACGTGGTAACCGTCAACGATTACCTGTCAAAACGTGACTCGGAATGGATGGGGCCACTCTATATGTTCCACGGACTTTCCGTGGATTGTATTGATAAACATCAACCCAACTCGGACGCCCGTCGCAAAGCATACGAAGCCGATATTACATTCGGCACGAACAACGAATTCGGGTTCGATTACCTGCGCGACAACATGGCTATCAGTCCTAAAGACCTGGTACAGCGCAAACATAACTATGCTATTGTGGACGAGGTCGACTCGGTTTTAGTTGACGACGCCCGTACTCCATTGATCATTTCAGGACCGGTTCCAAAGGGAGAAGACCAACTGTATGAAGAATTCCGCACGAAAGTGGAACACGTGGTTAACGCACAAAAAAGCATGTGTACCAAGCTTTTAGCAGAAGCTAAACAAAAAATAGCCTCCTCCGATCAGAAAGAAAATGAAGAAGGTGTTGTTTTATTGTTCCGTTCCTATAAAGGGCTACCCAAAAACAAGGCATTGATTAAGTTCTTAAGTGAACCGGGCGTGAAAGCGTCCATGTTGAAAGTGGAAGAGCATTATATGCAACAACAAAACAGGGAAATGCATATCATCACCGATCCACTGTATTTTGTAATTGATGAAAAGAACAATACTATAGAATTAACGGACAAAGGTATCGACCTTCTGACGGGAAATTCCGATGACCCTCTTTTTTTCGTATTACCTGACATTGGAGCTCAAATGTCTGATCTGGAAAATCACAATTATAAAGATGAAGAAAAGCAGGAAAAGAAAGACGAATTGATGCAAAATTACGCTATCAAATCGGAACGTGTACATACGATCAATCAGTTGTTAAAAGCTTACTGTCTTTTCGAACGCGACGATGAATATGTAGTGATCGAAAATAAAGTGAAAATCGTAGATGAACAAACGGGACGTATCATGGAAGGCCGCCGTTATTCCGACGGTTTGCACCAGGCGATCGAAGCCAAAGAACGTGTAACCGTAGAAGCTGCGACACAGACATTTGCAACCATCACGCTTCAAAATTACTTCAGGATGTACCACAAACTGGCCGGTATGACCGGTACGGCCGAAACTGAAGCGGGAGAGTTCTGGGATATCTATAAACTCGACGTCGTGGTTATTCCGACAAATCGTCCTATTGCGCGTACCGACATGAATGACCGTATCTATAAAACAGCACGGGAAAAATACGCCGCTGTCATCGATGAAATCGTAAATCTGGTCGAACGGGGCCGTCCGGTACTTGTTGGTACCACTTCTGTCGAAATTTCAGAGTTGTTAAGCCGTATGCTTACCATGCGCAAAATGCCGCATAACGTTCTGAATGCCAAATTGCACCAAAGAGAAGCTGAAATTGTAGCTCAGGCCGGACAAAAAGGAACCATCACGATTGCAACAAACATGGCCGGTCGTGGTACCGACATCAAACTGTCACCGGAAGTAAAAGCTGCCGGGGGACTAGCGATCGTTGGTACCGAACGTCACGACTCCCGCCGTGTAGACCGTCAGTTGCGTGGCCGCTCCGGACGTCAGGGAGATCCGGGATCTTCTGTATTCTTTATTTCTCTGGAAGATGATCTGATGCGTCTGTTCGCCTCCGAACGTATTGCCTCAATGATGGACCGTATGGGTTTCAAAGAAGGTGAAATGCTGGAAGCCGGGATGTTGAACAAATCGGTAGAACGCGCTCAAAAGAAAGTAGAAGAAAACAACTTCGG
>JAIRZF010000032.1 GCA_031267385.1 Dysgonamonadaceae bacterium
AATTTTAGAATGCATTAAAGATTAATAATTTGATTGTGTATAATTTTTATTCTATTTATCAAAAGAATTCGATTTGAACTGCAAATCTACATGTTATTAATGATTTTAAGAAAAAAAATACGAAAAAAATTTAACAATTTTAATACTTATTATGAAACGACGCACCAATCTTTGCAAAATCAAAGAATTATGAGCGCGTAAAATGGACAGCAACGCATCTATTTGTCGTTCATTCAGTCCTCTGTTGCTTAAATCTTCTTTGTTGTAAACATCTTTGCGTAAAATTACCCAAATTACTCTGTCCAGACCTCTATCCGGAAGTCTTCTATCCCGCTTGAATTCCCCCCTACACACGCATAACGGCGCGGGTTATTATTGGCGGCAAGTTTTTATCCGCATTTAATCCTAAAAAGTAGCTAGTTCATCGGGTTTGAAAAGGCGCGTAGCGCGAACATCTTTGTAGACATGTGAGTGAGCGCATGGTAATGATGTACGGCCACAACATCCGGAGCTGCGGAGCTGCGACATTTTATAAATACAATGCCCCTTTTACATTCCGCAGCCTCTAATTCTACCAAACACGTCGAGGGCGAACACATAGGTTCGCCCCTACATGCGGTGCAATGGTTTAAAACCCATGCCGATATTTGATTGTGTATACAACACGGGCTGCAAGCCCGCGCCAGCGGTCAGCAGTGGTTATCGGTGGAGCCGTAACTCCCTCTAACTTCCTCTAACTTCCTGTAACTCCCTCTAAAACTCCGTGTATTTCCGTGAAATAACTCCGTGTCCTCCATGTTTAAAAAGAAAAAGGGAATTCTCACGAACTCCCTAATCCAATCTTTGTTAACCTTAAATCTAATACTATTATGAAAAAACCACAGCGCAAAGTTAGGGGGTATCAAGACATTGTGCAAGTTTTTTTTCGTAATAAGAGTTAATAAGCCCGTCTTTTAAATATAAAAAATCTTAAAAAGAAATATTATCCATCAGATTGAAGAGTTCTTCAACCGTATTGGCCCTCAACAGGGCTATTTTTTTAGGTTTGAAATCCGGTATCCCTTTAAATAAGGGCGTCACTGCAATATGTCGGCGGGAATGAATGATCCCGCGTCGTTCGTCGAGGCGGGCGACACTTTGCAGCACCTGCGTTTTGAGTATGTCAAGATACCATTGAAAAGATTCTTTCGGCAATAATTCTCCTGTGTTCAGGAAGTGTTTTACTTCGCGGAATATCCATGGCGCGCCGATACTTGCCCGGCCAATCATCACGGCATCTACTCCGTAGCGGTCGAAAGCGGCTTTACATTCTTCCGGGCCGGTAATATCCCCGTTTCCTATGATCGGGATATACATCCGGGGATTATTTTTGACTTCACCGATCAGCGTCCAATCGGCCTCGCCGGTGTACATCTGAGCCCGGGTGCGGCCATGGATTGTAAGGGCGGCGATACCACAATCCTGCAACTTTTCGGCCAGATCAACGATTATCTTTGAATCATTGTCCCAGCCGAGGCGTGTTTTAACCGTGACCGGTACTTTTACGGCTTTTACAACTTCTCTCGTAATTTCGAGCAATAATTCCGGGTTTTTGAGCATTCCCGAACCGGCGCCTTTATTGGCAACTTTTTTTACGGGACACCCGAAGTTCAGATCTAGTACATCCGGATTGGCCGTTTCACATATTTTGGCAGCTTCTACCATTGAATCTACATCACGGCCATAGATTTGGATGACTACCGGCCTTTCTTCGTCGGATACTTCCAGTTTCGTTTTGGTTTTATTCACATGGCGTATCAATGCGTCACTGGAAACGAATTCGGTGTAGACCATATCCGCTCCGAATTGTTTGCACAACAACCGGAATGAAATATCCGTCACATCTTCCATCGGAGCGAGGAAGACAGGATGTTTGTCAAATGTAATTTTCCCTATTTTCACGCTACAAAATTAATCATCAAAAGGATTGTATCCAAAAAAGATCCCCCATCATTTCCGGCAATGCTTGAAATGACAGGGGAAAAAATATAGTGTTTTAATCTGAGACCGATTTACACGACTCCTTGTGCCATCATAGCTCTGGCGACTTTCATGAAACCTGCTATGTTAGCGCCTTTCACATAGTTGATGTAACCATTGGGTTGTTTCCCGTAGATACAACATTGTTCGTGAATGTTTTTCATGATCTGTTTCAGTTTTTCGTCAACTTCTTCAGCTGTCCAGTTCAGGTGCATTGCATTCTGAGTCATTTCCAGACCGGAAGTAGCAACACCTCCGGCATTTACCGCTTTCCCCGGACCAAACATGATGTTTTTTGAAATGAACAGGTCGACAGCTTCGGCGGTACAACCCATATTTGATATTTCGGCGACACAGCTGACGTTGTTTGCGATCAGCATTTTGGCATCTTCTTCATTCAATTCATTTTGAATGGCACAAGGTAAAGCAATATCCACTTTTTGCTGCCACGGACGTTTTCCCGGGAAAAATTCCACTCCATATTTTGTTGCGTATGGAGCAACAACATCTTCTCCCGAATTACGTAAATCAAGCATATAATCGATTTTTTCTCCCGAAATGCCATTCGGGTCATAAACATAACCGTCAGGGCCGGAGATCGTAACTACTTTAGCGCCCATTTCCGTTGCTTTCAGAACTGCACCCCAGGCTACGTTACCAAATCCTGAGACAGCAACGGTTTTACCTTTGATATCCATTCCCTGAGCTTTCAGCATTTGTTCCACAAAATACAGACCTCCGAAACCGGTAGCTTCCGGACGGATCAGGGAACCTCCGTAATCCAAACCTTTACCGGTAAAGGTTCCGGTATTTTCCAAAGCCAATTTTTTGTACATCCCGAACATATACCCTATTTCACGTGCACCAACACCGATGTCTCCCGCCGGGACGTCGGTATTCGGACCGATATGTCGCCATAATTCCAGTATGAAAGCCTGGCAAAAACGCATCACTTCGGCATTTGATTTGCCTTTAGGACTGAAATCAGATCCTCCTTTTCCTCCTCCCATTGGAAGAGTGGTCAGGGCATTTTTGAAAGTTTGTTCAAAGCCTAAAAATTTGAGAGAAGAAAGTCCTACCGAAGCATGAAAACGGATACCGCCTTTGTATGGGCCAATCGCATTATTGAATTGCACACGGTAACCTAAGTTCACTTGTACATTCCCGTTATCATCTACCCAAGACACTTTGAATGTAAAAATACGGTCCGGTTCAACTAAACGTTCGATGATCCCTGCTTTTTTAAATTCAGGATGTTGGTTGTATACATCTTCAATCGAATGTAGTACCTCTTTCACTGCCTGCAGGTATTCAAGTTCTCCCGGATGCTTGATTTCTAATGCCTGCAAGATACTTTCTGTTTTCATAGATTCTAAAATTTTAATTTTATATTGTTAATTCTAGCTTCGACTTGTAAAATATTTTTTACTTTTGCGACGGTGCAAACGTAAGAAATTAACTTGAAAAAAACAATAATATTCGACCTAAATTTTGTCATTTTATCATAATATTAGGGTACGACTCCTTGTGATTTTGTTGGAAATAGTTAATTTTTCTATTTTAACTTTCAAATTGACATAAAATGTTACAGAAAATAGATATGAAGCAACTGGTATTCAAAGATACCTCATTTGCTAATCTGATGAACAAAAGGATTTTGAATATCCTGCTGATCGCTACGAAGTATGATGCTTTCATGTTGGAAGATGACGGGCGGATCGACGAACAGATATTCAATGAATACACTTCCCTGAGTTTACGTTATCCTCCACGGTTTACACAGGTGAGTACCGAAAAAGAAGCGATGGCCGCACTGGATCAGAGCCATTTTCATTTTGACCTGGTAATTTGTATGCCGAACATGGATGATTCCGATACGTTTGGAGTGGCTAACCGGATCAAGAAACTATATCCGGATATCCCGATTGTAGTCTTGACTCCTTTTTCACGAGAGGTTTCAAAACGGGTTTCACAAGAAGATCTGAGCGCGATAGATTATGTTTTCAGTTGGTTGGGAAATGCCGAATTATTACTTGCTATCATCAAGTTGATAGAAGACAAGATGAATGTGAAAGACGATGTGGCTTCGGTAGGAGTACAAACTATTTTATTGGTGGAAGATTCCATCCGGTTTTATTCGTCTGCACTATCTCATTTATATAAGTTTGTACTGCAACAATCGAAGGAATTTTCTCAGGAAGCTCTGAATGATCACCAGCGAACGTTGCGCATGAGGGGACGTCCTAAGATACTTCTGGCCCGGACTTACGAGGAGGCTGAAGCTTTTTATAAACAGTATCATAACAATATGTTAGGCATTGTTTGTGATATGAGTTTTAGTAAAGGAGGAGAAAAAGATAAAATTGCAGGATATAAATTTGCGAAGAAAGTCAGGGAACAGGACAGGTATGTTCCCATTATTTTTGAATCTTCCGAGAATATAAATATCGGCTATGCAGAAGAATTGCGCTGTAGTTTTATTGATAAGAACTCCAAAACCTATCCTCAGGATTTACGCAGGGAAATTACAGATAACTTTGGCTTTGGGGATTTTATCATCCTGGATCCTGCGACAAAGAAAGAGATAATGCATATCACCTCCCTGAAAGATTTACAGAAGAAAGTCTTTTCTATCCCGGACGATTCGCTGGTCTATCACCTGTCCCGGAATCATTTTTCCCGTTTTTTTTATTCAAGGGCAATGTTTCCGGTTGCAGAATTTCTGAAAGGAATTGATGTGAGCGATTATGAGAATATGAATCAGGCTCGTCAGCTGATTTTCGATGCCATAGTGAGTTATCGGAGAATGAAAAATTCCGGGGTTGTGGCTGTTTTCTTGAAAGACCGGTTTGATGAATATTCTAATTTTGCCCGTATCGGAGAAGATTCTCTGGGAGGGAAAGGACGCGGGCTGGCTTTTATGGGACAAATGGTGAAGCGTCACTCGGTAGAAATTGACAGTACATTTAAAAATGCATCTGTAAAAATACCTAAAACAGTAGTCTTGTGTACGGATATTTTCGATGAATTCATGGAAACTAATGATCTGTACAAAGTGGCTTTGGAAGATTTACCCGATGAACAAATACTTAAATATTTTCTTAAAGCCTGTTTACCGAAGCGTCTGGTAGAAGATTTGATCGCGTTCTTTGAAGCGATCCGGACTCCAATAGCCGTCCGTTCTTCCAGTTTATTAGAAGATTCTCATTATCAGCCGTTTGCTGGAATTTATTCGACCTATATGGTACCTAAAGTCGAAGATACTTACAAAATGCTGGAAATGCTCAGTGATGCGATCAAGGGCGTTTATGCGTCTGTGTTCTACAAAGACAGTAAGGCTTACATGACGGCTACCCAGAACCTGATTGATCAGGAAAAAATGGCAATTGTACTTCAGGAGGTCGTAGGACAAGCTCATGATACGAGATGTTATCCTACTTTTTCAGGAGTAGCGCGTTCTTTGAATTTCTATCCGGTTGGAGATGAAAAACCGGAAGAAGGGATCGCCAATGTTGCACTGGGTTTGGGTAAATATATTGTCGATGGGCACACCACTCTTCGTTTTTCCCCAAAACATCCGCGGAATATCATACAGACGAGTTCTTTGGATATAGCATTAAAAGACACTCAGACACGTTTTTATGCTTTGGATATGAAAATGCTGATGGATGATAAATTCTCAACTGACGATGCATTCAACCTCTTGAAACTGCCGGTAAAGGAAGCTGATCCTGATGGTACTCTCAAATATATTTCGTCGACTTATGATCATTATGACCAGGTATTGATGGAAGGATATTATCCCGGTCCGTCCCGGAAAGTGATCACTTTTTCCGGTGTGCTTCAACAGGATGTTTTTCCTTTAGCCGAAGTATTGAGTTTTGTTCTTAAGTTAGGTCAGGAGGAGATGGGAAGACCTGTGGAGATCGAATTTGCAGTCAATCTGGATGAAAAACCGGATGGCAAAGTAGAGGGAACTTTTTTTCTACTCCAGATACGTCCGATAGTAGACAGCCGGGAAATGATGGATGAAGATCTTACTGAAGTTGTTGGAGACGCTTGTATTTTATATTCAAGGCATGCTTTAGGTCATGGGATTGCCGGTGATGTTTTTGATATTGTTTATGTAAAAACGGAAAATTTTAATGCATGCAATAATCAGGCGATTGCATACGAAATAGAAAAAATAAACAAACAGTTTATTGAGTCGGGTCAGAATTATGTTTTGATAGGGCCCGGACGTTGGGGCACCGGCGACTCGTGGCTTGGTATTCCTGTTAAATGGCCGCATATTTCCAACGCGCGTGTGATTGTGGAAGCCGGTTTGGAAAATTACCGCATCGAGCCCAGCCAGGGAACTCACTTCTTTCAGAACCTGACTTCGTTTGGCGTAGGCTACTTCACGGTCAATCCGTTCATTAAAGGAGACGGCCTCTTCGATGAAAATTATCTGAACTCGCAGCCTGCCGTTCAGGAAACAGAACATCTGCGACATATAAGATTCGAAAAACCGATTGTAATTAAAATTGACGGAAAAAAGAACCTGGGAGTTGTCCTGAAACAAGTTTAATTTTTAAAATACTCTGTGAATATACGCGAAATGGGAGTGGGTCAATACAATAATAGTCCGGAAATTCCTGCCAGAATAATCATCAGAATAGGATGTACCCTGTAAAACAGAGTCAGGATGAATGATGCTCCGAAGATGATGATGCTTTTGTAATCAATAAAATTTTCGGGATTCATCAGCAGGAGGGCTGCTGCGGCAATTAATCCTACGGTAGCAGGACGCAGACCTCTGAATACATCGTCGACATATTTGTTGGAACGGAATGTCGTAAATATGCGTGCAATTGCGAGGACGATGATAAAAGAAGGCAGGCAAACGGCAATGCTTGCAATTGCAGAGCCAAAAATGTTGTTGGTAACAGTATAGCCGATATAAGTAGCGCTGTTAATGCCGATCGGGCCGGGCGTCATTTGTGAGATGGCTACGATATCGGTGAATTCCTGTTGAGTGATCCATCCATGCTGATCTACGACTTCATGTTGTATCAGAGACAACATGGGATAACCTCCCCCGAACCCGAAAAGTCCGACTTTGAAGTAAGTTATGAATAGTTGTAAATAGATCATCTTCAAATCAGGAGTAAGTTCATTTAAAACCTGCGTTTCAATCTTCCATAAATTAATCCGCCGGTTGCGGCCGCAATAATGATATAAACGGGTGAAATACCCCAAAGCCAAATCAGGAGGGCTGCTCCGATGGGAATAACTGCTGTTTTGAAATTGATCCCTACTGATTTTGCAGTTGTAAATACAGGGACGGCAATTAATGCCACAACTGCCGGACGGATGGCTTTGAACATTTTTTGTACCCACTCGATATGTTCGAATTGCCTGAAAAACACGGCAATTAACAGGATCATTAAAAAAGAAGGGAATGTAGCGCCAAAAGAAGCCACCAGACTACCCCGGTTTTTTTTCAATCTATATCCGGCCAAAATGGAAATATTGACGGCCAGGATGCCGGGAGCCGATTGTGAAATGGCAATCATATCCACGAAATCGGTTTTCGATATCCATTTCTTTCTGTCGACAACTTCTTTTTCAATCAAAGGAATCATCGCGTATCCTCCGCCAATGGTAAATGCTCCGATTTTAGCAAAGGTGATGAATATCTCCCAATATTGCTTCATTAACGGGTACGGCGCACACTTTTAGTTGGGCCGGTTTCTATTTTTTGCTCTTTTGGCTTGGATTCTTTTTTCGCTTTTTCTTCTTTTTCTTTTTTGTCGGCGGATTTATTCTGGTTTTTCTTAGAATCTTTTTTGTTTGCAGTTGCAGTAGTATCTTCCGGCACCCACAGTTTTTCTTCAAAGAATTTCAGTTGTTTTTCAATACTGTCCTGTGCGAGTTTTAGTTTTTCAGGATCGTTGTTGACTTCTTCCGCCAGGGTTCGGTTCATCATATTGGTTGTTCTCTCAATATCTCCTTTATACATTTTTTTGTTGAAAAAATCATCAATAGTGTATGTTAAAGCATTGTTGAGATTGGACGTCATAATGACAACCCTTGAAATATAAGGACGGATATCTTCGTAATTCAACCAAAATAAGGGATACCGCGCCGGTTCTTCTCCTCCTTCGTCGCGAACCAACATCGGACAGATAGCAGTTACTTTGGTATTAAACATCCCTGTTGTCTGATCAAAATAATAAACTTCTTTGATGGCATACATCAAAACTTCATGATTTGGGATATCACTGTCTTCGACGATGTATTTTGTCTGTGCTCCGGTACCCTGAGTTGTGTAATATATCTCAAGGTTTTTGAGCATATCTTCGGTTTGGAGTTTATAATCATCCGTAAATATTTCACGCCCATCCAAAAGATACCGGTATCCGGTTATCTTGCCTTGGAGAACTAATTTGAACATCAGAGTAAAAAGGTTCATCCGATCGCCAACAGGTCGTTCAGGGAAATAAAGGGCTGAATTGTTTATATCATTAAGGTCAATCCATCGGTAGATATCCCGAATCCAAACCATATTATCAATGTTTTTAAATTGATCTGCATTTTTTGCAGCAGCTCTTACCGAGAGTGCAGGCAGATCGTTATTCTCGGTTTCTGTGCGCTGACGCGGAGTTTGTCTTCTTTGTGGAGTTTGTTGTGTTTGCGACAAAACATCCTGAGCAAAAATACAACTCAAAAATATTAAAATAATGTAATAAAACGGTTTCATTCGGATATTATTTAGTCTTATTAATTAATCGTTATATCTAATGGAGAGAGGTCACGCAGGATACCGTCAGGCCCTTTTGCCTTAGCAAATATTGTAACGGGTCTTCCTTGCCTTAGATCTCGTATAAGATTTCTTTGTTGTTGGGAAAATTGAGAGCCATTGGACGCTTCTGTTATCTGAACTCCCGAAGCGCCGGTTACCCTTATCGTAAAACTGATCACCGTGAATTCGGTGTTAAGTATTCCATCGTCAATTGCAGCGCCAAGCACTCCTGCATTGAGCAAAATATTTCTACTCAATTTTCCTGCTTTTTTGAAACGGATGGTTTTTCCCGTTGCGTCTTTATATTCCAGATATGGAGATGGGTCGGGTAACTCTCTAACACGAAAGCTTTTAGTTGCCATATTTTGTATACGTCCGTCATTGCCTCTTGCCGATATTGTAAATACGACATCAGTTCCTATCTGATTTGGTTTTATGCTCCAACTGCTTTCTCTTCTTGTGAGAGTCCCATTTGTTGCGGACGCAATTATACTCTGGCTCGGAACACCCGGAACGGCAATATTATTTATTGGGTTTTCGATACCGGCATAAAGAATATTCGTCCATGCTAATTCGATTGAAGCGCTTTGTTCCTGTACAAAATATTCTGTTGAAAATTCACTTTTCACAAAAGTTCCGTCTCCCTGAAGCATTTCGACATATCCTTTTACCGGGAAAGTTCCTGTAGAACCGGCGCTGACAACGAAGTGTCCATTTGCTTCATCGGGAAGAAAATTTCCGTTTACGAATATTCTTGGACGTTGAGTTGAATCCTGTGCCGACAGACCAATATCGGCAATATAACTTCCGCCTCTCATCACAATTTGAGATTGAGGAATAACGAAAGCGCCGACTTTGTTCACGCGGTAGTCCCTCAGGTCAACATTGTTCATTAGTTCACTCAATACTTCACCTTCTGCGTAACGAACATCATTTTGCATCTTCGTGAGCAATGTTACTGCCGCAGCCATAGGCATATTTCCGAATAATGATTCTTCCCAGGTCTGTTTATTTTCTTTTGCCTTTTGAGAAGGTTCCGTATTGAAGTTATTTTTGATGATACTCCTTTTTACGGTATCTGAAACCAAAGATGCTACATAGTCCCGGTATTTGTTAATACTCCGTTTCAGGATTTCCGCTTCTTTTTCCCTGCTTCTTTTATCAAGCATGACCTCGAATGCGGCATTCAGATCATCCGGATGTTTTAAACCGGTCGGATCCCCATCCTTGCCATCAGCTTTTTTCACAATTCTGACTTTAAGATCCTGAGTATAATCGAATAAAGAATCGGATTTCGCTTTTACCTGTTCTGCCAGTTTATACCATACTTCCGTCTTTTCCGGATTAGTCTTGTGGTATTCTTCCAAATCTTTGAAGACTAATTTATTCCGGTTGGATGTGGCGTTCACTGAACGGAGCAGACTTTCTTCCACCAAT
Source organism: Dysgonamonadaceae bacterium (assembly GCA_031267385.1). Lineage (GTDB taxonomy): Bacteria > Bacteroidota > Bacteroidia > Bacteroidales > Azobacteroidaceae > BNXB01. The sequence continues at coordinate 10,244 of JAIRZF010000032.1, forward strand.
TCAAAACCGTCCAACACCTCGGACGAGACGTTGAGGGCCAACATAGCGATGAACACCAGATACATCAGGTTGATCATCTTCTGTCTTGGGGAATTCGGACTACTTGCTGCCATATAAGTTATAAGTTTTACGTTTTACGTTATACGTTTTACATTCTGCGTTTTATGTTCTAAGTTCTAAGTTTTACGTTTTTAAGTTCTAAGTTCTAAGTTCTGTCGTGCGTAAGCCAACGTATAACGTATAACGTAAAACGTAAAACGTAAAAACGTTACGTGTTTCCTCCGCCCTGTCCGGGATTAAAGCCTCCCGCATTGGGGTTGAAGCCCACATTTCCAGCGCCATACATGTTCATTGTCATGGCGTTCAGCAAACGGTTATAGACGCCATTGAGGGCATGCAATTGTTGCGCCATTTTTTCTGTTTCACTACGGAATACCGAACTGTCAACGATAGAGCCTTCGTAAAGGTCTTTGATGCGCATCAGGCCTGCATTGATCCGTTCAATAGCATCGATTTGTGAACTTACACTCTTCAGTTGGATCTCATAGATGGTGTTCAAACCGGAAATATTGCGGTTGAGAGCTTCCATTTGATGTACATATCCCTTTGAAGACTGATTGATGCCGTCGGAGTTATCCGTAATACTCTTATACGAGTCAAGCAGAATATCAGAGACGTCGGTCAAACTGTTGGTGACTTCTCCGAATTTTTGCATACTGTCGGACATCGTCGATAATTGATCAAGATATTGTTGTGTTGCATCGGTCAATTCCGCCATTTTTGAGATCTGCTCTGCAGCTCCGGATAGTTTCTTAATACTTTCCGACAATGCATTGCTGTCTTTTTCCGAAAGATTGATGTTGTTGGGAATTCCAAAAGATTGTCTGACCTGTCCCGGAGTCATAGCCGTAGCATCTGCGCTTCCCTGTCCGGTAGAACCGGAAACTCCGTCACCCGAACCACCGGAGAAACCGCCACCGCCAACAAAACCGCCGCCGCCAATGATAATCGGACCTCCGGAACCACCTGATGATGAACCGCCGTTGCCTGCTGTCGTTCCATGACCTTCGGCAGAGTCGCCTCCGTTGCCTCCTCCGACAACAACATAGCCTCCGTTGCCGTTTCCATTACCTTTCCCGAATACGGGACGATCGTCCGTATCATTTGTTTCAAGTACGGGGAACACCCGTTCCCAGGAATATTCTTTTGATGGGGTATCGAATGCTGAGATGAAGAATACGAAGAATTCGGTCACCAAACCGACTGTCAGCAGGATACTTCCCATTCCGTATGGCCAGTGTTCCAACTTTGCAAGAGCTCCGATAATCACAATGGCAGCTCCCCAGTTGTAGAAAAATTGAAAAAATCGCTTGCCCTGATCTTTTGACAAGAACTTTTCAACCAGATTTTTATATCTTCTCCTGATTCCCATATTATTTTATGTTATAAATTTTTAGCTATTTTATTTTTTCCCTTTTACTTTACTGAACCCAACTTGTGAGCGAACGCAACGGAATCCGATGTATGAACGTTGTTCGTTTTGATATTCGAAAGTTCTTGTATCCGAGCGCATGAAATTAGCGACATCTTTCCATGAACCTCCTCTCACCGTTTTTTTCTTCATGGCATAAGGGTCTTCTTTTGCCGCATTATAGCGGTATTCAGGATTCAGGTCATTCATGATTTCAGGACCCGATTCCAAAAAGGAAGTGGAAGTCCATTCCGAAACATTTCCTGCCATGTCATACAGGCCAAGTTCGTTAGGAGAAAAACTTGCAACTCTTGATGTGATCAAGTATCCGTCTTTTAGGTAGTTACCTCTTTCCGGCTTGAAGTTCCCGAGAAAACATCCTTTATCACCGGTCAACAGATCGCCCTGCCATGGGTATTTGTTTTCTGTTTTTCCTCCACGCGCTGCAAATTCGAATTCAGCTTCTGTCGGGAGACGATACGGTTCGACAATTCTTCCGTTTTTCAGATTGAGCGATTTCAACAAAAAATCTGTACGCCAGACACAAAAAGCATTTGCCTGTTCCCACGAAACACCAACGACAGGGTAATCGTTATACCCCGGGTGATTAAAATAATTTTTCATGTAAGGTTCATTGTAAGAATTATTGAAATCATTAATCCAACAAGTTTCATCGGGATAAATATTGATGAAGCGGGTATGAAGGAAATCGAACAGGGAACTCAAGGGACGTGTAACCGTTTCATTCACAATACGACCATCTTCTGTTACATATGCCGTATCTTTTGAAATCATAACTACAGCATTCGGATCGACCGGTATATCTGTATTTCTGTTACGTTCTTCCGGTTTCAGACGGTTCCTGCGAAGAGCGGCTTCCGTGTGGTCGAACCACTCGTACCGGAAGATCATTTGTTCCGGATCTAATTTTTTTTCTTTTGTTATGGGATGGATATAATAAACACTGTTGATTGCTGCCAATTCGTCTTCGTTAGCTCTTCTTTCGCTGGGAACAGCACGCTTCCAGTCAAGGATAGGCGGTTCTATCGGATTACCTTCCCGGTCTTCTTCTATTTTGAACAGGTCGTTGCCTCCGAAAGCAGGATCATATAAGCGTTCGCGGGTAATAGAATCCTGCACCCAGTAGACAAATTGCCTGTATTCGGCATTGGTGATTTCCGTTTCATCCATCCAGAATGCATCAATGGAAATGGCTTTAGGATCCTGGTGTATACCCCAGAGAGAATCTTCATCGGCCGGCCCCATTTCAATCGAGCCTCTTGTAACGAGTACCATTCCATATGGATTGGGTTCACCCCACGAAGGAGCGCCTGCACCGACGAGTTCCCCACCCGCGCCTTGCATCGATTTTCCACAGGATACGCAAATTATGGCCGTAATTGCCAGGAATATTAAATTTTTCATAAACTACTACAATATTCGAACGCTTTTATGTTTATTCTTTTTCCCTTTTTTCTTGTCCATATCTATAATGAATTTCAGAAATACTTCATGGCTTCCCGTACTACCTTTTAGCATGGTAGATATTGGGAAATCATAAGCATATCCGGCTTCAATCATACTGAATTTTCCTCCGAACATCAGGGTTGCTGCGTCTCCTTTTCTCCAGCCGACGCCTCCCCAGTAAGTTTTATTATAAACCAACCTCAAAGAGAGATCCACCTGTGTCATTGTCATCATCGCCTTTATTGCATCACCTGTGATTGAATCGCCCTCTACGGCGGCCCCCATCTCGGTCGTCTTGACCAAAAGCGATGGCCGTAACTCTAATAACGGATTTTTCAGTTGGATATTGTATCCGGCCGTCAAATAATATGCACGGGGAACTTCCATAATGTAATTCTCTCCCAGTTCCAACTTTGACCCCAAAAGATGGGTGACGGAAAGACCAACGTACCACTTTGGCTTGTAATACATGAGGCCCAAAGAGGCGTCAAAACCCGATCCGTTGATGTCGCTTGTGGGGATACCCGCATCGACAAGCTCATGATAATCGTCGTTGATTTCTTTGGCATCTATTTTGGATCCTTTGAAAGTCTCGGAAATATATCCCAATTGAATACCTGCACTAAACGTGCCATTTTTAATATTTTTCTTATATGCATACTGTGCCGATGCAACCAGATGTTCGAATAATCCTATTTTCTCACTATATAACACAATTCCTACGCCATGTGTTCTGTCAAAAAAAGTCATGGGCATGTCGGCGGTGACCAGAGCCGTTCCGGGCGCTCCCCTGATTCCCAGCCACTGTTGACGGTAAAGTGCAGTGGTTTCCAAATCTCCTGATCTTCCGGCATTAGCAGGATTAAAATAGCCCGTTACTGCCCAATAATTACTGAATTGGGCGTCATACTGGGCTACTGCAGTGAAAATACCCGGCAGACAGAAGATCATTATAATAATTAGTCGTTTCATCCCTGATATAAACGGAAAACGATGTAAATAATTGTATGTATTCCACAGATTCCATAAACCATTTTACACCTTTCCATCCCGGGTATAACCGAGTATAACAATGCAAAGTCGATATTTTTTTGTGAAATATCTTTAATTTAAGTTTAAATTCAAATAAAAACTTGTAGAATCCGTTACAAATATATATCATTGTTGCGACTTTGAAAGCTAAATGTTTTCATTTTATTTTAACAACTTATGAACCGAAGTTACGGTTGAATACTGAATACTGTGTTGAAACGACTGTTTGTACTGACCTTTATATCTTTTCTTTTATTTTATTCATGTACTTCCCATGATGGGGATTTGTCTGTATATACTGTTTCAAATGCCGATTTTAATCAGATATTGAAAATTGACGGGTTTGTCGAACCCGTTAAATCCACTACTCTATTTTGTCCGTCAGGAATTGAAGGAAATATTATTTTTTTACTTGAAGATGGAACCCGGGTCGAGCAGGGTGATACCGTTTGTATTTTGGAAGCCAAAGAACTGGAAACATCTTATAATCAGATGTTGATAGATATGGAAACCGAAAGAGCGAGCCTCAACAAAATACGGGCTGATCTCGACATGCAATATGCACTGTTGGAGGCTCAGGTCAGGAATAATGAAGCAGATACCAAAATAGCTCATCTGGATTCTTTCCAAATAGAATATGCTACTCCTTCTCAAAAACGAATTAAAGAATTGGAATTGGAAAAGGTGTCTATTGAGAAGATCAAATTTGAGAAGAAACTGAAAGCTCTCGGCGTCATCCAGCAATCGGACATAAAAAAAGCGGAATTAAAGATACTGAGGATGGAAACCAGAGCCGGGTCGATGAAAGAAAGGTTGGAATCCCTGATTATAAAAGCGCCGCAAAACGGTCTTGTTACTCGAACCATGAATTTTATAACCGGAAATAAAAATCAGATGGGCGACGTTGTCTGGGATAATATGCCGATTGTCATGATACCTGAGATGGCGGACATGAAAGTCAGTATAGCTGCCTCCGAACGGGATTTTAAGAGTCTCAATGTGAACGATTCGGTGTACTATGGTTTTGACGCCATGCCCGGAAACGTCGGATGGGGGAAGATCCTTAAAAAATCCCCGGTAGGAAAACCCGTCAAAGAAAAATCAAAAGTAAAGGTTTTTGAGGTGGAGGCATCTATCGACAGTGTTCTCGAAATGCCGGATCCCGGATTCTCCGTCGTTTGTAACATTGTCCAAAAAACAGTAAAAGATACTTTGGTGATTCCTCAGGTTGCTGTTTTTGAGGTGGATTCTATGAAATTTGTATACGTAAAGAGAGGTAAACAGTATGAAATGAGGCAGATACAAACGAGCCTTTCATTTCCGAAAGAGGCTGTTATTTCTGCCGGATTGAAGCGGGGTGAAGTCATTTCGCTTTCGAAACCCGATCTTTCAAAGGTGAAGAAGGAACGGATTTTATTACCTGTGGAACCTTCGGATTCAATAATTCCAAATAATAAAGATCAAGTTGTTAAAAGATGACAATTATGTTTAAACTTTTCAAGCTGTTACTGTTTTTAATACCGGTGATATTTCTTTATTCATCATGTTCGAAGAAAGAAGTCCGGGAAGTGCCTCTGGGTGCAGTTACAAAAGGCGCTTTGTACCTGGATCTGTATGAAGAAGGTGAAGTCGAAGCAATTAATTCACTTAGTATAACGTCTCCCGCCATTTCCTGGAGATATGGCGGTAACTTAAAGATAACACAGATTGTGAAGGATGGCGCGGAAGTAAAAACCGGTGATACTTTGATAGTTTTTGATCCGTCCGAAGTGCAAAAAGGGATTGTTGAGGCGGAATCCCGGCTGGAAATCAGCAAGGCTGAACTGGAAAAGATGGTTGCCCAGCAGGAATCGGAGATGGAGGAATTGAAATCGGATTATGAAGTGACGCGTATCGCCCAGGAAATTTCCAGGATACGCTTTGAGTCGGCTGCTTATGAATCGGAAATAAAGAAAAAAGAGATAAAGCTGAATCTGGATAAGGCTGACATTGCTCTTGAAAAGGCGAAAGAACAAATCAATAATCGGCTTAAGATCCAGAAAGAAGAGATTAAACAGAAAAATCTGGCAATGGATCAGGATCGCTCCAGGCTGAATGAAGCTCATGAAACTTTGAAAAAACTGTATATCGTAAGCCCGGCTTCGGGAATTGCAATCATCAGCCGCAACTGGAGTAGTGGTAATAAATTTCAAATCGGAGATCAGTGCTGGTCAGGGTTTCCATTGATACAGCTTCCTGATTTGTCAGTTCTTAAAGCGACGGTAAAAATCAATGAAGTAGATATTGCCAAAATAAGCAAGGGATTACAGGTGGAAATAAAACCGGATGCATTTTCCGATAGTATCTTTAACGGCGCTGTAAATACGGTGGCTAATTTAGCTGTTAATAAGGAAGGATCGACTAAGATTAAGGTGTTTCCGGTAGAGATTTTGATCAATGGAACCAATGAAAACCTTTTGCCCGGATTGACAGTCAGTTGCCGCATCATTCTGGACAAGATAGAAGGTGTGCTTTATGTTCCGATAGATGCGGTGAAACTGGAAGGCGATAAAAACTATGTCTTCAAAAAGACTTCCGGAGGGTATGAAAAGACTGAAGTGGAAACCGGAATTAATAATTCGGACTATATTGTCATTACAAAAGGATTGGATGAGAAAGATAAGATTGCACTTATCGACCCGTTTGTGAAAGAGGAGACAAAGAAGAAAAATGAACCGGCCAAAGAGAATTGAAAATGAGAAAGATATATTTCTATAAAACAGCATTACTTCTTCTTTTCTTTTCTGTCTTTGTGTCTTGTGGAAATAAAGAGAAGGGAGAGGAGAACGCCGGAGGAAAATCGTATGGGAAAACGGTGATTGAAACGGGCGAGTTAGCTGCCGTAAACTCAAAAGCGTTTGTCCTGCAACGGTATGGGCGCTACTGGTACGAGATGAAAGTGATTGGAATAATTGAACATGGCGCCATCGTTTCCGAAGGCGATTCGGTGATGCAACTGGATCCGACCGACATTAAGAAATACATTATTGACCGGGAAAGCCAGTTGGAGACAGAATTGGCTACGCTGCAAAAAATGTATGTCGATCAGGATAACAAGCGGAATGAGTTGGAGTCGCAGGAAAAAAGTGAGAAAGCTTCTTTCGATTTGAAGAAGATAGAGTTGGAATCTTCCCGTTTTGAACCGGAAAAGACGAAAGAAATCAAGGAACTGGAGTTCAGGCAGGCGGAAATTACGCTGACCAAGGAGCAAAAGAAACGAAAACTATTGGATATAATCAACAGCAATGACATCAAAATACAGGAAATCAAGGTCGCCCAGGTGCGTAATGAGATCCAAAGTGCATACGATATTATTCCTGCTTTGACGATCAGGACTCCGATAGCAGGCGTTTTTCAGATCGCGAGAAATCGAAGGACGAATGCCCTGGTTAAAGTAGGAGACAATCTTTATACCGGGAATAATCTGGCCAATGTTCCCGAATTGAAATGGATGAAAGTCAATACGCAGGTGAATGAGACCGATTTCCTGAAACTAAAGGCGGGACAAAAAGTAAATGTCCGGCTCGATGCATTGCCTAAAGTGGTTTTTGAAGGAAAAGTCGCTTATATTGGTAAGTTATGTCATCGGAAAGATGAGAAATCGAAGCAGAAAGTCTTTGATGTCGAGGTCAATATATTGAAACCGGATGAGAGATTGAAACCCGGTATGACGGTGAGTTGTGAGTTTGTGGGGTCTGATAAATGATCTGTTATGCAGTACGAAGAAAATATAAAACTAGCTCTTAGTGGTCTGGCAGACCATAAATTCCGGTCTTTCCTGACCATGTTGGGTATCATTTTCGGTGTAGCATCGGTGATTACGATGCTTTCGATAGGGGAAGGCGCTAAAAGGGAGGCGATTGCCAAATATCAGGACTTGGGTGTAAACAATATCATTGTGCGGGAGAAGAATCTTTCCGACGAAGAATTGGAAGAAGTCAGGGCGAAGTTTTCGCTGGGATTGTCTTTGCAGGACGCCGGGGTGATCGAAGAGATTGTGCCCGGAGTAACAAGTACCGCGGCTCAGGCGGAGATTGATTCGGAGGTGAAGTATCTCGATCGTGCGGCGAAGTCGACCATTATCGGGGTTACTCCTAATTTCCTGCCGATGATGAATTATAAAGTTTCAAAAGGAGAAATGATTAGCGACAATCAATATTCGGAGCGTCTTCGGGTCTGTGTTTTGGGAACGAGTGTTGCCGTTACGCTGTTCAAGAATGAAGATCCCATCGGGAAACAGGTAAAGATTGAAGACCAGTGGATGGAAGTCGTCGGGGTGCTCGAATCGAAGGCTCTTTTTACCGAAACGGTTGGTGAGTTGGCTGCCCGTGACCTGAATCTGGATGTATATGTGCCGCTGTCGACGTTTTTGAACAGGTTTACCCGCAAAAATGAGTTGACGAGCGAGATACAGCAGGTCACAGTCCAGGTAGACAATTCCGGACGGTTGGTTGAAGCTTCCAATCTTATCGGCGAAATATTGAAAAGGCATCATTTCAATAATGATGATTATGGCATTGTCATTCCTTACGAGTTGTTGAAACAGGAAGAGAAAGAACGCCAGATCTATAATTTCCTGTTGGGCGCGATAGCTGCCATATCCTTGTTGGTAGGGGGAATCGGCATCATGAATATCATGCTGGCTACAGTGATGGAACGTACCCGTGAAATCGGGATCCGGAGAGCAATCGGCGCCAGGAAAGTGGATATTATGAGTCAGTTCGTAACTGAATCGGTTGTCATCAGTATCACCGGGGGGATTATTGGCGTATTACTTGGCGTCAGTTTGTCATTGACCGTGTCGTTGTTCACGGACGTCAGTACTTTCATCCGGCCATATTCCATTTTTATCGCTTTCGCATTTTCTGTAATTGTAGGAATCAGCTTTGGATATTTGCCTGCCAAAAACGCGGCAAATCTCAAACCTGTGGATTCTATACGGTACGAATAAAAAACAATCTTAAACATGTTGATAGAAATAAATAATCTGATAAAGACTTATTCCATGGGGGAAAACGAGGTGACTGCCCTGAGGGATATCGACCTTCGTATTGATAAGAATGAATACCTTGCCATCATGGGGCCTTCCGGTTCCGGAAAGTCGACCTTGATGAATATCCTGGGGTGCCTGGACACTCCGACAAGCGGGGTTTACAAGTTCAGGAATGTCGATGTCAGCAGTTTGGACGACGACGCTTTATCTGCCATGAGAAATAAAGAGATCGGGTTTATTTTCCAGAATTTCAATCTGTTGCCGCGCCTGAATGCCCTGCAGAACGTGGAATTGCCTCTTGTTTATTCGGGAACGCCTACCGCAGAACGAAGAAGCCGCGCTATAAAGTCGTTGGAAAGGGTAGGATTGGCCGACCGGATGGATCATAAACCGGGAGAATTGAGTGGAGGACAACGTCAGCGGGTCGCTATTGCCCGCGCTTTGGTCACTAATCCGGGCATTCTTCTGGCTGATGAACCGACGGGAGCTCTCGACTCGCATACGGGAGAGGATATTATGCGGCTCTTCCATGATTTACATCAGGAGGGAAACACGATCATCCTGATTACTCACGAACAGGAGATCGCGGATTATGCCCACAGGAATATCTTCATCAAGGACGGAACGATTCATTACGACCGTCCTAATACGAGCAGGAAAAGTGTTGTGTAATTAAATATAAATCATTGACGCATGAAACGAATATTTTTGACCATCTCGGTTTTGACAATCAGCTTTAGCCCGGCATTTCCACAGTTGGAGTCGCATCAACTGACTTTGGAAAGGAGCATCGAAATTGCTAAGAAAAGGAGTCTGACCATGCTTCAATTAGAACAGGACCTTAAGATTGCAGAGTATAACCTGAAATCGGCGACGAGCAGGTTAAAAACGCATATCAGCATGAATTTCACGCTTCCGGAATATACGGAAACGATCAGGCAGTTTGAAGATAGCCTGGGTATTTCGTATTATGCCGTCAAACAGTTGAATTATTC
>JAIRZF010000115.1 GCA_031267385.1 Dysgonamonadaceae bacterium
GCTTGTGATGTAACTGCAATAAAATTCTTGATTAAAAATTATCTTAACCGATCCAGTGATTTTACCAACTTATCGTCCTTTTTGATCCCGATTATTGCCAATAAATCCAAAACAATAGCTACCAACGGCAGCGCCATCGAAAGGATACAATTGATATTGCACAAAGAATCTTTACCCGGAAGACCAACTACGAAATATGCAACAGCATAAGACGAAAGAGTTAGTACAAGAATCACATAACATAGATTGATTTGCAGTGAACGTTTCTTGTAGTAAAATATAGTAACAAAAGACAACAAGGCCGCTAATCCGTAAACCAGAGCCGTCGGGATGCCCGGTAGAGATAAAAACAACATTGCCAGCATGATGCCGGCAATAAGTATCAGGTAAACAGATTGAATACGTTGTATCATAATACTTCTTCTCCGAATTTATCCTTTTCTTTTGAAGGATTTCTGAAGTATATCTCATGATCGGTATACTCTTGCGCAGCAATAAGAGTTGGTTTGGGAAGACGTTCGAAATAACGTGAAATTTCTATTTGTTCCCTGTTTTCAAACACTTCTTCCAGACTGTCGTTGTATGAAGCAAATTCCTGAAGCTTCTTTTCCAGATCATGCTTAATATCGACGCTGATCTGATTCGCTCTTTTTCCAATAACACGTACCGTTTCGTAAACATTTCCGGTATCTTCGGAAAGTTGCATCATATCGCGAGTGATCGTGTTTGCCGGAGTGTTTGTTTTTTTATAGTCCATATTAATAAAAAACTGTTTATAAATTATTTTCTTGTATTTCTTTCGATGAATGATCAAACATTCTCTGAATTTGTTTTATGTATTTCCCTTCGGGATAGTCATTCTTGTACGTGTAATATTCATCGACCACATCCCTGTAACGCAACGCTTTTTTCTCATCAACACTCTGAACGGCCAGGTCATATTTTGCACGGATGGAAAAATACATCAATTCCTCGCGATATTTTGAATACGGATAGTCGCGCATGGCATTACGTGCAGTAATTACACATGAAGTATAATTCCCTCCCGGAAAAGGATATGCGATCACATAGTCGCCCAAATTATAATACAAACGTACTGCAAGTAATTCTTTCAGAGCCAGTTTTTCCTGTAACTCGAAAAGAATCTGTTGGGCTTCGTCCTTATGTTCGCTTTGGGGATAATACTCCATAAATTCCTGGAACTGTTCGATGGATTTATAGGTATCACCCTGATCCAAACGGGAATCCGGAGAGTCCAGATAGAGTCCGTAAGCCGAATAATAACGGGATAATTCGGTATAATCTCCTTTCGGGTATTGAGAATAGTAAGCTTTGAAATATTCCGATGCCGTCTGGTAATCTTTCATCCCATAGTAGCTTTGAGCCAGAAGGTATAAAGACTCTTGAGCATTGCTTGTTCCTTTAAACATAGTATAAATTTCTTCCAAAAGTGTTGCGGAACGACTGAATTTCCCTTCGTTGAAGTATTTCTTGGCATACTCATAACGTACATTGATGTCCGGGTTTTTCAATACTTTGTTGTATTCCCCGCATGCAGTCAACATGAAAACAGTCAAAAGAAGAAAGATATGTTTTAATTTCATATGTACATAATTTGGGTGCAAAGGTAACCAATCCCTTTGAAATAGGAAAGGATTTTATTTTTTTTATCAAAAGATAACGCTTATTGTTTTTCGAATTCACTATAATTTATAGAATTCACTGGCAGCAAGTAGCACTAATTTATTCTGACTCAACACATCAACGCATCTTTCCATGTTGTCGGGACGAAGCACAATCAATGCCCCTTTGCCTGACGTAAATGCGTACATGTATTCAATGAAAATACCGGCATTCGTGATAATATCCATGGCTTTACCCAAAGCTCCCGGCTCGTCGGGGCATTGAAGACATACCACATCGGTCATTGTCACGGCATATCGGTGCTCTTTTAGTATTTCCTTGGCTTTCTCAGGATCAGATACCAAAAGCCTCAGGATGCCGAAATCCGAATTTTCGGCGACGGTAAATGCTGTCATGTTGATTCCTGCGTCACCCAAAATTTTAGCTATTTCGGTGAAACGGCCTTTTTTGTTTTCCAGGAAAATGGATAATTGTTTGATTAACATAGTTTTATGTTTTACGTTATACGTTTTACGTTTTACGTTTTACGTTTTACGTTTTTACGTTCCAGTCGTGCGTAAGCCCAACGTAAAACGTAAAACGTATAACTTATTTATAGCTTCCTTTTATCAATAACCCGCTTCGCTTTCCCCTGGCTGCGTTCCAGACTTCGGGGCTCTACTAATTTAACATCGGGATTAAGTCCCAATACTCCTTGCAGACGGTGTTGGATCTTCTTTTTCAATTGCAGCATCCGGTTGATTTCATCGGAATAAAAGCTTTCTTTCACCTCTACCTGAACCTCAAAGATATCTAAACTATTGACACGATCAACTATCAGCATGTAATGTGGCTCCAATTCGGGAATTTCGCAAATCACAGATTCCACTTGCGACGGGAATACATTTACTCCACGAATAATGAGCATGTCGTCACTGCGTCCCAATATACGTCCCATGCGGACAGATGTTCTGCCGCAAGAACATTTTTCGTAATTTAAGCTGGTTAAATCACGGGTGCGGAAGCGGATCAAAGGCATTCCTTCTTTGGTGATAGTCGTAAAAACCAGTTCTCCCATACTTCCTTCCGGGAGTACTTCCCCGGTTTCCGGGTCAATGATTTCAGGTAGAAAATGATCCTCACAGAGGTGGGTACCGTTCTGACATTCACATTCATGTCCGACTCCGGGGCCGATGATTTCCGTCAAACCGTAGATATCATAAGCTTTGATTCCAAGTTTTTCCTGCAATTCCAGACGCATCTGTTCCGTCCAGGGTTCTGCACCGAAAATTCCGACCCTCAACTTGAATTCTTCCCTGGGAATACCTGAATCTTTGAGTGCGTCCGCCAGAAACAGGGCATAGGATGGAGTACATGCCAGGCCTACGGCTCCAAAATCGTGCATCAGCATGATCTGTTTTTCCGTGTTTCCGCTCGACATCGGGATGACTGCTCCTCCGATGGTTTCCGCAGCGCCATGCGCTCCAAGTCCTCCCGTGAATAATCCGTAACCATACGAAACCTGAATGATGTCATTCTTTCCCAATCCGTAAGCCGTAAAACAACGGGCTCCTACTTCATTCCAGATATTCAGGTCTTTACGGGTATATCCGACAACAATAGGTTTTCCTGTGGTTCCGGATGACGCATGCAGGCGGACGATCTCGGACATGGGAGTACTCAACAAATCGAACGGATAATAATCGCGCAAATCCTTTTTTGAAGTAAAGGGAAGTTTTGTGATATCATCCAGAGTTTTAACATCGTCCGGAGTAATTCCGGCTTCCTGCATCCGTTTGCGGTAGGGTTCGCAATTATGATATACTCGTTCTACTGTGTTTTTCAGTCTGATTTCCTGAAGTTTATGCATGTCTCTACGATCCATGCATTCAATAGTTTCATTCCAAATCATTACTTTATGTCATTATTTATGTTCCGATTGAAGTCATTCGAGAATTATTCTTTTTATATATCAATATATCTGACAAAATTAAATGAATATTTTATGATTTCCAAACATGTGCGAATGAAAAAGTTTTTACTTTGAGTTTTGAGTTCTAAGTTCTAAGTTTTAAGTTTTAAGTTATACGTTTTACGCCATATCGTGCGTAAGCCAAACGTATAACGTAAAACGTAAAACGTACAACGTACAACGTATCAAAATATTTCCGTAATTTTGTACCTAAATTAAGATATCAGAATGAATCGTTACTTTATATACCTCTCATTTAATGGTAAAAATTATTGTGGTTGGCAGATTCAACCCAATGGTATTTCTGTGCAACAATGTCTTGAAGCGGCTTTAAGTACACTCCTGCGGGAAAAAATAAGTGTGACCGGAGCCGGAAGGACAGATTCGGGAGTTCATGCCGCACTTATGGTGGCTCATTTTGATGTGGAGCAAACTATCCATGACCTATTTCTAACGGTTGATAAATTGAACAGGATATTGCCGGCCGATATTGCCGTACAGCAGATCAAAGCTGTCAGGGCTGATGCTCATGCACGGTTTGATGCACTGTCCAGAACCTACAAATATTATTTGACCGATAAAAAAGATCCTTTCAATCGTGATTTTGTATATAAGATCTCGAAACAGCCTGATTTTGAAGAAATGAACCGGGCGGCGGGGATCCTTTTGGAAACGACGGATTTTACCAGTTTCAGTAAGTTACATACAGACGTGAAGACAAATAATTGTCGTGTGACCCATGCCCGCTGGGAACAGGAGGATGGAGCCTGGGTGTTTACCATCAGCGCCGACCGGTTTCTCCGGAATATGGTGAGGGCTATTGTCGGCACTTTATTGGAAGTCGGACGGGGAAAACTTTCGATAGCGGGTTTTCGGGAAGTGATCGGATTGAGGGATCGGGGAAAAGCCGGAACTTCAGTACCGGGACATGCTTTATTTTTAACGGATATTGTTTATCCGGAAGATATATATGGTTGAGTTTGGCATTTAAAAAAGTGAGACTTTGGATTTGACTTTGGTTGTTGTTCAGAATGTTTTTCTTATATTTGGAGTCGAAAACGTAGCGTTTTATGAAAAAAATCAGTGTATTCATATTGTTTATTGTCTTTTGTGGTGCGGCCGGAGCTCAAGGCATGGCTTCTATATTCAGTTCCATGCCGGACAGGATGATAGAGCCGGTTGATTCTATCCTGCGTTTGGACATTATTGATTTATATAATGCCGGACGGTCGCCTCAGATAATTAACCACTTCGGTGATACTGCGCGACTTGTGGCGTTAGAGGATAACTATTTACAGTTTCAATCCGGGAATCTGACGCTTGAAATAGCATCGTTGCCGATGATCAATGATTCTAAGGTCATTGGTGTTATAAAAACGGTCTGCGCTCCTGTTTGTGATAGCCGGGTTTTGTTTTTTACGACAGAATGGAAGCCTTTGGATCCTGGTGTTTTTATTAATCCGGTTGCATGGGATTGGTTCATTTCTGAGGGAGTTGACCGGGATAATGAATATTTCAAAACAGTTGAAAGCGCGTTGGATATGGAATTGATGCAATTCAGTTTCGATAACAACGGACTGTCATTGGTTCAAACTTATAATACGCCTCAATATTTGAGTATTGATCTCCGGGCGAGCGCCGGTAAATATCTGAAAAAAGAATCGAAACGATACACCTGGAATAAAGTCAGGTTTGAGTAATTCAAAAAAGGATGTTGAATCTAAATAAAGTAAAAGGTCTTATATTTGATTATGGCGCAACCATAGACAGTAATGGTAAACATTGGGCTGAGGTTTTATGGGATGCTTATGTTAAAGTTGGCGTGCCGGTCGGAAAACCCGAATTTCGTGATGCTTACGTGTATGGAGAACGTTATCTGGCGTTAAACCCCGTGGTGAAGCCTGATTTTACTTTTAAAGAGGTGTTGCTTGCAAAGACGGAGTTGCAGATCGATTGGTTGGTTGAAAACGGGTTTCTCTTGGAAGAAGACAAGAAAATTTCCGGATTTTCGTCTGCCGTTTCAGAACAATGTTATAATTTTGCGCGGGCAACGATTGAAAAAGCCAGGCCGGTTCTTGATCGGTTGTTCGATAAATATCCGATGGTATTGGTTTCAAATTTTTATGGTAACATCGAGGCCGTTTTGGAAGATTTCGATCTTCAGAACTATTTTGTTGAAATTGTGGAATCAGCTGTGGTCGGTGTGAGAAAACCGGATCCTGCTATTTTTGCTTTGGGGGTAAAAGCGTTGGATCTTCCGGCGAATAATGTGGTTGTCGTAGGTGATTCATATAAGAAAGATATTGCTCCGGCGCAGAGTCTGGGCTGTCAGGCCATCCGGATCAAAGGCCCGGCGTGGGAAGACGAAACACCAATATCAGCAGCAGAGGCTGTTGTGTATGATTTTTCAGAATTGAAAGATATTTTTCAATTGTAATGATGTTTTGTATTGATAATACTATGGAATTGGTCAAATTTCCGTGTCAATAATGGAAGCCGTTTGTAAGGTGGAAAAGCCCGGGTTGGGAGAATAAAATGACATTGATCTTTACTGAAGCTATTTTATTATATGAAACTGCAAAGAATTGGTACTCCGTAAGGCGTATCGGGTTGATGTTAGTTTCGCAATTTAAAGGATTGCTGCGGGTTGCAGTGTATTTTAAAATTTTAAATTAACAAAATGGAAAAGAAGAAAATTAAGGACGCCCAGGGTAAACTTGGAGTCCTTGTAGTTGGAGTTGGTGGTGCGGTGGCGTCTACCTTTATCGCAGGAACACTGATCACCCGTAAGGGTTTGGGAATTCCTGTAGGTTCAATCACGCAATTAGCGACTATTCGTTTGGGAAAAAGAGAAGAAAACCGTTTCCCGAAGATTAAAGACGCTGTGCCTTTGGCCAAATTGGGTGATATTGTTTTCGGCGGTTGGGATATTTTTGAAGATGATGTTTATGCTGCTGCCCGTCATGCGGAGGTTCTTACCGTTGAAGACCTGGACAAGGTGAAAGATGAACTTTCTTCCATCAAACCAATGAAAGCTGTTTTTGACCAGAACTTTGTGAAACGTCTTCACGGGACATGGGTGAAATCGGCTACTACAAAATGGGATTTAGTGCAACAAGTGCGCGAAGACATCCAAAAATTCAAAAAAGACAACGACTGTGCGCGTGTGGTTTGTATTTGGTGTGGTAGTACGGAAGTATTTACCGAATTGAGCAAAGTACACAAAACATTACCGGCTTTGGAAGCGGCAATGAAGGAAAATAGCCCTGAAATTGCACCTTCCATGATTTATGCGTATGCCTGTTTAGCCGAGGAAGTTCCTTATATCAACGGAGCTCCTAACCTGACGGTCGATATGCCTGCGATCTGGGATTTTGCGGAACAAAAACAAGTTCCTATCCTGGGAAAAGACTTTAAAACAGGTCAGACAATGTTGAAAACGGTACTTTCTCCAATGATCAAAACACGTATGTTGGGGTTGAGCGGCTGGTTCTCAACAAACATTCTTGGAAACCGCGACGGCGAAGTTCTTGACGATCCGGGATCGTTCAAAACCAAAGAAGAATCCAAACTTTCTGTTATTGACAATATTCTTCAGCCCGGTTTGTATCCTGAATTATACGGCAATGTTTACCACAAGGTACGTATCAACTATTATCCTCCTCGTAAAGACAACAAAGAAGGTTGGGATAACATTGATATTTTCGGATGGTTGGGTTATCCGATGCAGTTGAAAGTGGATTTCCTTTGTCGTGACTCTATTCTGGCAGCTCCATTGTGTCTTGACCTGGTATTGTTTACCGATCTGGCTCATCGTGCGGGAATGAGTGGCATCCAGACCTGGTTGTCGTTCTATTTCAAGAGTCCGATGCATGATTTCGACCATATTGCAGAGCATGATCTATTCATCCAGTATGTGAAACTGAAAAATACGTTGCGTACCATGATTGGTGAAGAAACAATTGATTTTATTGATTGAGGGAGTTAAAAGGAGTTAAAAGGAGTTAGAAGGAGTTAAGGGGAGTTAGAGGGAGTAGAGGTCACTCCCACCCTCCCCTTAACTCCATATAACTCCATATAACTCCATATAACTTCCTATAATTCCATATTCCTCCTTTTTCCCTCAATGAAAGAAAAATTAATTACTATCGACGACATCAAGAAAGCTCATCCGATATTTCAAAAATCGTATGGAGATAAACTCGCCTATTTGGCACTGAAACTGGCCGGACTGGATTCCGTGAACCGGATTTACGATTGTGCCAAGAATGAGAAAGGCGCCGATATTGAAGATGCGATGATTGATAAGGGAATTGGCGCTATTCGTGCCGTACACAACATAGATGTCCTGCGTCAATTTGAGGGGAAGCCTTTTATCACCGTATCGAATCATCCGTATGGCCATATTGACGGGATCATGTTGATAGGGGAAGTTGCTAAAGTTCGTCCGGATTTCAGGGTGATGGTTAACTGGATGCTGGGCATGATTGATATAATGGAAGATCATTTTATTGGAGTGAATCCGTACAGTTCGGGATCGTTAGCTGAACGTTCGAGCACAGCTGGGGTAAAAGAGTGTCTCCTGCATTTGAAAGAAAATCATCCTCTCGGATTTTTTCCGGCAGGAGCCGTTTCCAAAAATAAAATAAACCGGATCGAAGACAGGGAATGGCAACCCGGAGTGATCAAATTGATCCGGAAAGCAAAAGCGCCTATTGTACCGGTATATATTTCAGGGAAAAATTCCTGGCTTTTTAATTTCCTGGATCTGATCGACTGGCGTTTGCGGACAGTCCGGTTGTGTCATGAATTGAACACCAAAAAAGGAAAAACCATCCATATGGTATTCGGAGAACCGATTTCCGTAGAAGAACAACAAAAAATACCTGATAGTGAAGAGTTTGGCGCGTTCTTAAAAAAGAAAACGTATGAACTGAAGCAGACGCTCGTCTGACACCGAGACAGACGCCCGTCTGACACCGAGGCAGACGCCCGTCTGACACCGGAGCAGATACACGTAATGTTTTTTATTTTCAATTCATTTTCATACCTTTGTACTCAATAAAATAAATCATGTACATATGAAACGTATATATTTACTGTTATCTTTTTTTACAGCATTGTCTGTTTACGCCCAACAACCTTCTGATTTTGTATGTCGTTTAGGATTCACTTTTGAAATGAGCCTGCAGGACAGCTGGGGCAAGAATAAACCTGTTATATTGTCGGTAGAACCGCTTTCTCCGGCAGACGCTGCTGGATTGAAAGTAAATGACATCATTGAAGCCGTGAATGGTGCATCGACGGAAAACCAAATGCTTTCGGATATTACGCTGTGGTTTCAGAATGGAGTTTCTGAGGATTTACATTTGACTGTGAGCAATTTATCGTATAAAAATAAAAACCTTGTCCTGCTCAAGGATTGTAAACTCTCCAATTCGCTGAATGATAAAGATCTGGCGTTGGTGTATTCTTTTTACAGTCTGGAAGATATCCGGGAACGAAGTTTTATCTGTCCTTTTAAGACCACTCTGGGATCGGGCGTCAATTTATTGAATTACAAAACTTTCAGTTTCACGGAACCTGACCTGAACAATAAAGAGCTGGAGGAAATCATAAATGCTTCTATAAAACATTCCCTGGAACAAAAGGGCTTGGTTTACCGGGAAACGGGAGGCGACCTGATTGTGACGACTTATTATTCGTATAATAAAAACCTGAATTATGACGGAAGCCCCAACGTAGGAAAATTTCCACTGGCGTCACGGTACAATATGCAAACCGAGGAAATGGAGACGCTTCCGATATATTATCATCCCTTGATCAATCAGAAGCAGGCAAAATATTTGTTGAACCTGGGCGTCCGGATGTTGGACAAATCGCGTTCCTCCGGTGCAAACCTCGTTGTGGTGTGGGAATGTGAGGCCAATGAGATGTTAAGCGCCGATTATCCGTTAAATGAGTATTCCACTTTTCATATTCCTTTGATGCTGATGCAATATCCTTATCCTCAAACACGTGAAACCGCCAAGTTTCTGTATTCTTCAATGAAATACAATTATACAGGACTGAGTTATAATATAGATGATCTGAAAGAGGTGATTGATGTTGACAGGTATTCACCTGCTTATCAATCATCTATCAAGCCCGGAGATGAGATCGAGAAGATTTGCGGAATTAAAATCGAAAATGATCCGAAAGCAGCCAGTGTATCATACAAACAATTCATTTACAAGACCATGAATTTGCGTGATCCGAAGACGGTCTATACGGATGCTAACGGTTTCACTCAATGTATGTTCTGGGATAAACTCAAGTATGCTCAGGTGGCGGATGAGTTTAAGAAACCGGAAAATGCAACAATGTATTCTTATCTGTTTTATTTTGAATCCTATATCAATTTATCTACTACGAACATCCTGACTTTCGACCTTTGGAGAGGGAAAGAAAAGATAAGTGTGAAAGTGACGCCGGTTATCCGGATGGAAAGGATGTTCGGAAATTTCAAATGATCCTGGTATATCGCGAGGTGATTGATTTTGATTTATGTCTAAAAAAACAGCGCTTTTACTTCTCAATACAGGTAGTCCCGACAGTTCACATCCGTTTGACGTAGCCCGTTATCTCTCTAAAATGCTCGGAGATCGCAGGATCGTCTCCGTTCCGTGGTTTTTTAGAAAGATCTTAGTCGACTGCATCATCGTTCCTTTTCGTTGTTTCAAATCCGGATCCCGTTATAAAAAGCTGGTAGCAATGTATGACGGGAAGTTTCCGTTGGTACATTACGGGGAAAAAGTACGGACGATGTTACAGGACAGCCTGAAGGATGAAGCAACTGTTTTTTTGGGGATGCGTTATGGCAAGCCGTCTATCGGAAAACAAATCGAAACTATTGCAAAGGAAGAATATGAACGACTGGTGCTGGTTCCTTTATTTCCGCAATACGCATCATCGTCTTCAGGTTCGGCATTGGAATGTGCTTTGAATATATTAAAAAAACATTCCGTCATCCCTGAAATACATACAGTATCTTCGTTTTTCGATCATCCGTTATTTGTAAAAGCGTTTGCCGAACGGATAAGGCAGGCCGGATATGAGTCGTATGAACGCATCTTGTTTACGTATCACAGTCTGCCATTATGCCATATTCGGGAAGTTGAAGGAACGGCATTTGATTACGAAAAGGCTTGTAGAAAGACCTCGTATCTTATTGCCGCAGAACTTGGGTTGCCGGAGGAGCGGTATGAAGTCTCTTTCCAATCGCGGATGTCTTCCAAATGGCTGGGGCCTTTTACGAAAGAGCTGATTGTTGAAAGAGCGCAAAGTGGAGTGAAGAAACTTCTGGTTGTCGCCCCTTCCTTTGTTGCCGATTGTTTAGAGTCGTCTCTCGAATTGGGAGTAGAAGCAAAAGCGGATTTTTTCGCCCATGGAGGAGAGGAGTATGCTGTGGTTGAGAGTTTGAATGACAGTCCGTTGTGGGTGGACTGTTTGAAAGATATTGTATCGACCAAATATAATTAGTACATTTGCAACTCAATCAAAAGTTTTTTGCTGTTTCCGTATCCGTTTCAAGTAATCGGTCGGACTTTCGTTGTAGTATTCTTTGAAGCATTTGGCGAAATAGGACGGGGATGTGAATCCTGTATCAT
>JAIRZF010000255.1 GCA_031267385.1 Dysgonamonadaceae bacterium
ACATAGAGTACAGCCAGCGTACTTACAACAATTTCTTTCGCCGCCATTCCCGAAAGCAGACTGACACTGATCTTCCAATCGAATCCCAACGGACGTACCAGGGGTTCCGTGAAACGACCTATCTGTCCGATGTAAGATCCTTTCTGATGCTCTATACGCTTAATATGTTCAATTTCAGAGATCAGAGAGTCTCTTTCTTCTACTTTATCCGGCTGATTCCCATATTGATGTTCGATTAAAGCTATTTGAGAATCGTATTTTTCATTTTGTTCCTCATTTTGAGGGAAATACTCCAAAAACCAGATGATAATCGACGCCACCAGAATAATACCTCCCATTTTACGTAAATATTGAGAAGATTTATCCCACATATGACGAAAAATAGCTTTTGCCGTCGGCATCCGGTAAGGAGGTAATTCCATTACAAACGGCAGATCTTCTCCTTTGACAAGGAATTTTTTGAAGATACGGGACATCAGGATTGCCAATAAGATACCGGTGATATACAACCCGAATAATGCTATTCCTCCATGCTTCCCAAAGAAAGCGCCTGCAAAAAGCAAGTAAACCGGTAAACGGGCGGAACATGACATTAACGGATTGACCAGCATGGTCAGCAAACGGGCATTGCGACTTTCAATCGTACGGGTACTCATAATTGCAGGTACGTTACAGCCGAAGCCCATCACAAGAGGGATAAACGATTTTCCGTGTAATCCCATTTTCTGCATAAACTTATCCATGATAAAAGCCGCCCTGGCCATATAACCGGAATCCTCCATGAAAGAGATAAACATATACAGGATCACGATATTAGGGAGAAAGACAATAACACTTCCCACACCACCGATAATCCCGCCGGTAATCATATCCTTCAACGGGCCTTCCGACATCGTATTTCCGATAAATCCGGAAAGCGCTCTCACACACCATTCTATCCATTTCATAGGATAATCACCCAAAAGGAACGTTGTTTCGAACATCAGGAACATGAACAGGAAGAAAACGGGATATCCCCAAACTTTATGGGTCACCAGGGCGTCGATCATCCGGGTCGTCTTCATTGTATCGGCAGGCCCATCAACAAAAGTTTGTTTCAGCGCTCCGTCAATAAACCCATAACGTGCATTGGTAAATGAGGTCTCCAGGTCTTCCTTCATTTCTTTCGAAAGATTTTTCACCTGAGTATCACCTACTTCAAAAAGTTTTTCATGACAAGGTAATTTATGTACCATAGCTTCCACTTCCTTGTCTCCTTCCAGAAGTTTAATACTGATATACCGTTTTGATTGATCTTTTCCTATGGAGCCGTCTTCTTTCAAAACATTTCTGATCTGGGTAATTCCGGTCTCCAGTTCTTCTCCGTAATTGATATGAATATGGCGTGATGTAGGACACCTGCCTTCATAAACATCAATGATCTTATCAAAAAGTTCAGGAACACCTTTGCCTGTTTTTCCCACAGTCGGAACGACAGGCATACCTATCATTTTGGAGAGAGAGTCATAATCGAATTTCGCCCCTGATTTTTCCAATTCGTCATACATGTTTAATGCAATGACGACATTGGAGTCCATATCAATCAATTGAGTTGTGAGATAAAGATTTCGTTCCAGATTTGAAGCGGCAACAACATTGATGATCACATCCGGATTCCCGTTATTGATTTGTTGCCTGACGTAAAGTTCTTCCGGAGAATATGCCGACAAAGAATAAGTTCCCGGCAGATCATATAATTTGAATGTATACCCTTTATGCTTGAATTTTCCTTCCCGGGCGTCGACCGTCACGCCACTGTAATTTCCTACCCGTTCGTGGGCTCCGGAAGCCATATTGAAAAGAGATGTTTTCCCCGAATTCGGATTGCCGACCAACGCTACATTAATGGTCTTACTCCGTTCTTCAGCAATTTCCCGGAGGCGGTTATCATCAATAGTTAAAGGCGCTTGTCCATTCAATTCCTCCCTTGCTGCTCCCTCTGAAACCACTTCTACCAGGTTGGCTTCGCTTCTGCGAAGGGATACCTCATATCCCATGATACGATATTTGATCGGATCATTCAGCGGGGCATTGAGTAATACTTCGACAGCCTTTCCCCTGATAAATCCCATCTCTACAATCCGTTTACGGAAAGCTCCACGGCCGGTAACTTTAACAATAATTCCTTTTTCTCCTGTTTTGAGGTCGGAAAGTTTCATGATCAAACCAATTTTTGAAACGCAAAGGTCGCAAAAAACATTCGATAATGCAATAGTTATTTTGAATCATTCCAAATAAGAAAAATATTGTTGTATTTATTCCTGTATTTCAAACGGAGGTAAGGATAAAAATAAGGGAGGTGTTGAGGATATTTTTACTTTAATTTTACATCGTTTGTTCGATGACAGTGAACTCTCGAAACCGATAAGAAATGCAAATGTATTTGGGCTTTCATAATTTTTTTCGGGAGTTGTAGACCATTCTTTAAATACGACCGGATGTTCAGACTCAACTGTCAGGTATTTCACTTTTCCATTACGCTCAAGCTTTACACAGTGAAGATCTTCGACAATAGCGGGAGTTGCCGAAGTAATCATTCTCCAGCTTATACTTGCCGGGTTCTCATTTGTTTTTACAACATCTTCGATATACAGGTCTGCATCTATTATTCTGACCGTTCGATACACAGAGTCAACCTCTTTATCGAAAACGGCACTCCATACGAGTTTATTATAACTATCCGTTTGAAAAAGGCTATAGATATGTTGAAAAATAATTCGGAATTAAATATTTTCGAAATATCCGACAAATTAGGGTTCGGTTCTTCGCGATATTTCAGCAAAAATTTTAAGGAACGATATAAACTAACACCTTCTGAATACCGGAAAAAATTATTGATAAAGATACGGAATCTTCCATGCGAAAGGTTGATATGGAGGAATGAAAGCGCTTTTAGGCGGGGAATGAGGAGCGCGATGTTTTTCTAATAAAAAATCACTATCTTTGCAACTAAAGTATAGAAAAATGATTACAGTAACAGACAATTTATTAACCATCAAGGAAGCCGGCGAGTGGGCAAGCCGCCACACCGGAAAAAATGTAACCGCTTCCAATATTTCCTACCTTATTCAATAC
>JAIRZF010000070.1 GCA_031267385.1 Dysgonamonadaceae bacterium
CTACAAGGGAATTGACCTTTCCCTGTCGTATCGTGACAGGATAGGCGAATTTGTTTACAGCATTTCGGGCATATTTTCGTTCACACGCGATAAGCAGATAAATATAAACGAAGCATATCAGGAATACGATTACCTGTACCACACAGGATACAGTAAAAACCAGGTATATGGACTTGAAGCGATAGGCTTATTCAACAGTCAGGTAGAAATAAACAACAGTCCGGTTCAATCTTTTTCCGTCCTGCGTCCGGGCGACATCAAGTACAAAGACCAGAATGGCGACAATGTGATAGATGAAAAGGACGTGATACGGATGTACAAGACATCTGTTCCGGAAGTTTATTATGGATTTTCTTTCAATCTGGCTTGGAGGAATTTTTCGATGAATGTCGATTTTCAGGGTGTAACCAATAAGACCGTTTCATTGCTCAACAGTCCATTATATCAACCGCTGGTGAATAACGGAAATATATCGCAGACTTTTCTCGACAATGAAAAAACATGGACGCCGGAAGATCCCAATAATGTGTCAATGCCCCGCCTGACGACTCAAACCAACAATAACAACTACAGACAGGGAACATTATGGTACAGGAATGGTTCGTTCCTCAAACTGCGGAATCTGGAAGTGGCTTATGACTTCCCTGTTGTCTTCAGGGCTATCAATAAAATGAGACTTTATCTGAGGGGTAGCAACCTGTTTTCGATCGATCACATAAAGTTTGCCGATCCCGAACAGTTGCAAGCCTCATATCCTTCACTCAGATTATTCTGGGCCGGTATTAAATTGCATTTCTAACTTTTAAATCTATAGAAAATGAAAATAAAAAATATAATGCTGATCATACCCGCACTTTGTACGATTGTTTCGTGCAATTATCTGGATTTTGACGAAACGAGTCGTTTGAACAAAAAGGAAGATCTATACAAGTATTTCTCGACAACCGAAAACTTGTTGAGCGACGTGTACGGCTATCTTTTGCAGGATTTGGGCGTGATAAACGACGCAATGCGCGATTGTGCTACCGATGACGCCGAATTTGCCCGGACAGGCGCTACCGTGCAGGATTTAACCAATGGAAGTTGGTCTTCCATGAACGCTATCGACAATCAATGGTCTCATTTATATTCCGGAATAA
The DNA here is from genome assembly GCA_031267385.1 of Dysgonamonadaceae bacterium. Classification (GTDB taxonomy): domain Bacteria; phylum Bacteroidota; class Bacteroidia; order Bacteroidales; family Azobacteroidaceae; genus BNXB01. The sequence continues at coordinate 1,140 of JAIRZF010000070.1, forward strand.
GGGCTGCCAATGCTTTTATTGCGGATATTGAAACGGTCGATTTTTCGAGGTACGAATATGATGGTGGCTATGAATTGATGATGACCAAGCTGAAATATTTCCCTTGGGAGGCCCGTCTGTTAAGATGTCATTTTTTATTTGAACTGGCACGCCGATATGGCGATATTCCCGTGCCGTTGACGGTGTTGACGACGAGCGAAGCCAATTCCATCGCTAAGAAACCTTTCAACGAAGTCATTGACTTCATAGTGAAAGAGTGCGATGAAATAGCGCCTAACCTGCCCATAACGTACAGAGGTATCACAGACCAGACCGGACGCATGACACGCGGATACGCAATGGCTTTAAAATCAAAAGCCTTATTGTATGCTGCAAGCGAACTTCATAATCCGGGTATGGACAAAGAAAAATGGAAAAATTCGGCTTTGGCTGCCTTTCAACTCATCAACGCTTCCGAAACCGGTGGATGGTATCGTTTGGATCAATCCAATGTGAATAATATTGAATCAAAAGAAGTCGTTATGTTCCGTCTTAACGGGAATGACAATAATTTTGAATTGATAAATTTTCCTGTCCGGTTTACATACGGCGCAACTTCGCAGGCAGGTACATGTCCGACTCAAAACCTTGTCGATGCTTTTGAAACAATCAACGGATATGAAGTTACTTTGTCCGAAAACGGGTGGCAATGCAATGATCCGACTTTTAATCCGCTTGATCCCTATGCAAACAGAGATCCTCGTTTTGCTAAAACTATTTTGTCGGACGGGGCAAATTTTAAAGGATCCACTATTGAAACTTTTAATGGCGGTACAGATGGCGGTACAGTCCCTTTGGGAGGCACTCCCACGGGTTATTATCTGCGCAAATACGTACAGGAAACAAGTAATTTTGAGCCCGGCAACCAAGTTAGTAACAGGCATTTGTGGATAATTTACCGCTATGCCGAGACTTTGCTCACTTATGCCGAATCAATGATCGAAGCATTTGATAACCCCAACTACACGGATGCAACATACGCCCGTTCGGCGTTGTGGGCGTTGAACGAAGTAAGAACAGCAGTCGGAATGCCTGCCGTAAACCTTAGCGGAAAAGAAGAATTTATTGAACGCCTGAAGAATGAATTGCGTGTTGAATTTGCTTTTGAAGATCATCGTTTTTGGGATATCCGTCGCTGGAAAACAGGAGACAGGCCTCAAACGCAAATCTATGGAGTAGATATCAGTTTCGACGGGTCCGATAATAAAATTTACAGGCGATTTTTGTATGAAAGTAGATATTGGAATGATAAATTGTATTTATATCCGATACCTGATGCCGAATTATTTAAAAATTCCAACTTGAATCCACAAAACAGTGGGTGGTAAACATCTTTTTAAAATACATCAGCTTAGTCATTAAATATATATTACAATGAAAAAAATAATAAACAATTTAATTATCGCTATTCTCTGCGCATCAGGGATAATAGTATATTCTTGTGATTCGGGTACCGTTTTTTCTCAACCTGAAATTCCTCCGAAATTGGAAACCACAGCTTTGGAAGCCTATACGGTTACCGCCACCAGCCCGAGGGAAATAAAGTTCGGTGTAAATTCAACTACGCCATGGACTGTAAAAAGCAATGAATCATGGTGTTCTGCATCACCTCAGTTTAGTTCGGTAAGCGCGTTAATAGCCGATATTACGGTTACAGTCGAAAGAAACGAGGCGACAACACCGCGTAACGCTACCCTGACTATTTCCGCCGAAGGCCTGGAATCTCAAACGATACAGGTCACTCAGGAATCGAAAGGAAATCTGGAAGTGGAAATAATCGACGAAACAGACCTGTTTGTCAGTGAAGGCGAAACAAAAACGTTCACTATCGTTTCCAACCGTAACTGGTCGGTAAGTTCTTCTTCTACCTGGTTGAGTATCGACCCCAAAGAAGGAAGCGCAGGCGATAACAATGCCATTTCCATAAAAGCTACGGCTGCGCCCAATAAAGCGACAAAGAGGACTGCTACAATCACCGTGCGAAACGGCTTGAGCGAAAAAATATTCAATGTGGTGCAGGAAGGCATCTTATTCAGCCTCTCAAATATCGACGACCTGAAATTTACCGGAGGTACGGAAAATAAGGAATATGAACTGACGGCGAATATCCCGTGGGAAGCTGAAATCGTTTCAGGAGCGGAATGGCTGACCTTGAACCGTACAAGTGGCTCTTCTTCTGCCAAAATCATTGTAACTGCAGCAAATAATGCCACACTTGTTACAAGAGTGGGAACGATTGCCATACATCCCGTTGGTAACGGTAATGTAGAAGGATTTGTTCTGGATCTATTCCAAGATAATATGCAGGACGGCACCATACGGTATAATTTTGCCGACGGAAACAGCCAGGGTATATATGCTCCCTCGAATGTCACATTCTCCAATAGAGGCGCATTCATCAAAATGACAAACGAAGATGCAGAAAACGGAGGCGGTTGGGCAAGAATAAGGCTTGAAGATTATTCAAACAACAAGCTTGGTATATACACGTGGAAATTTTCTTCTTTCAACTTCCCCGAAAATTCATCTACCTGGTTCGATTTGAACGCATGGGAATCCAATTCCGGAAATTACCACCTGTTCCTCAACAATAAAGACCAGAATTATATCAGCACTTCTTTCGGATCTTACAATGAAGTTTATTTTAACCGGGATGATTTTGACTTGAAAGACCTGGAATCAATAACCGTCAAAATAGATCATGATCCGGCCAACAGCGGAAAACTGAGGCTCGAAGTGTTCTTTAACGACAAGAAAATAACGGATGTGAGTGATCTTGGAAACCTTTATGCGGAAGATCCCAATCAACGCGGGCCATCTCTCTATTATGGGCTGATGTATGAAAATTATCAAGGCGCCGAAGCATCTGCCGACATTATTATCGAATATTTCCAAAAAACGCCGTTGAACTAGTAAGGAGTAATCATTTAATACGAAAAAGCAATGAGAACGAAAATAGTAAAAAACTTGTTGTGTATTCTGTCCGTATTCCTGGTTTTAGTATCGTGTTCCAAGGACGAAACCGAATCAAACTGGGTGGATTTGCGTTATAATCCGCAGGATATTTACAATATCAACGCTTCGTCTCCCGAAGAAATAAGATTTGAGGTAAGTTCTACCAAAGATTGGGAAGTATCCGGGAATGCTGATTGGTACGCTATAAATCCGGAAAAGGGAGGACCTGGAACAATTTATGTGGTTACCGTTAATGCAAAAGAAAATACAGAGCTTGACGATCGTATTGATACCGTGACAATAAAAAGCGATTATTGGGTCGGTAAACGATTTGTAATCAATCAGAAAGGTACGGCTTTTATCCGTGTGGAAAATCCCGATACGGTTTTCACAAAAGACGCCGAAGAAAAAAGTTTGACGATAACATCAAATCAAAACTGGTCGCTGAGAGTCACCAAAGGTTCCGAATGGTTGTCTGTCGTGTCGGGACAAAGCGGTTCACAAAATGGATCGTTTCAACTCAAAGTAGTCGCGAACAAAGGCGAACGGCGCTTCGGTGAACTATCCATATACGACCGTTATGACAAATTGTATTCTACCTTGACGCTCATTCAGGAAGGAGTTACGCTGGACGCTGCCGCTTATTCTTTCCGTGTTCCGAGAAAAGCCGGTGTTTACAGACTGCCTGTCGAATCGAATACAGAATGGAAAATAAGCAAGCCTGATGACATCTCATGGATAAGTTTCAATCAAACAACGTATTCGGGAGACGGAATAGTTGAAATCAATTACATGGAGAATACCGCTTCTTCCGTTCGTTCGGTTGAATTTACCATAGAAACACTCGGTGGTGGCGAAGATATTGAGCCTGTATCCAAGAATATTGTCTTGAAACAAGCTCCTACATTGGCTCCGGACAGACATCACTTCAACCAGACCGGCGCAATTTGGGGACAATGGACGAGCCTGAAACCTGTCTTTGAAGATGGCGACCTTATAACAAAAGTCCCCGCAAGGACAGAAGACAGGTGTCGCGCATATTATGTGGGGGAAGCTCCCTTGGGTATCTATTCCGTCAAGGTGAAATCCACTGATATGACGCCGGCGGATATGTCGCAGATCTATCTCGGATTGTTATTTTCCTCAAGCGACTACCGGGGATATTCTTTTGCAGTAAACTCCGATGGAATGACACTGTTGGAAGGAGGCGGAATCAGTCATAACAACGTTCCGGTCGATTACACCGGTGAATTTGTAATTACCGTATCCGTTGAACAATTGAACGAATCGCTGTATGTGGAATGGTGGCTCGACGGAGACGTGATCGCTACTTACCTGGATCACGACCTCAAACCACTCTCAAAAACGTTGACCATCCTGTTGGGATTTGAAAACGCATCATGGCACCCGGGAACAAGTCTTCCTTCTGTTGAAAAAGGAACCGTCTTTGACTGGTGGGAGTATTCACCGCCGGTTGATTGGGGCGATTGATATTTAAATAAAACAAGACGGCAACCGGCAGAATTTATGCCTGTCGGTTGCTGTTTATTTTGAGAAATTTATAAATTTAAGATTTAAAAAACTCAGGATATGAATTTAAGATTTTTTAATAAATTAATGATCATTGCTGCTGCAAGTTGTATCTTCTGTTTGAACACCCAATGTTCTAATGAAGAGAAAGTTACACCATCCGAAAATTCAACAGTCGAAACGCCGGATCCGCCCGCTTCGAATGAAAGTTCCAACTATGTGGTCGCGTATCTGGTTGCCGGCGAATATGTTGCAAATGCCGTACGTTGGCATGCTTTGACCCATTTGTGCGTCGCTTTTATTTATCCGCGCGAAGACGGCACTATTTCCGACAAGGCAATCGCCGGGAACATCAGGAGTATTGTTGATGAAGCTCACAGGAATAACAAGAAAGTCCTTATCTCCATACGCGACGAGGTGAAAGGCGATTTTGCCGGGGCGCTCCTCAATAACAAAACAAAACTTGCGGACAACCTGCTGGATTATGTAGAGAAAAACAATCTTGACGGTTTTGATATAGATTTTGAAGACTGGTCGGCAACAGACGTCGTTACACATTTGATTCGGTTTTCCAAAGAACTTTATCAGCGAAAAGGTGAAAAACTCATTCAAAGTTGTGCGGTGAATACCTGGGATCAGGGATATACCACCGAGTGGCACAAATATTACGACATTATCAATGTTATGGCTTACGACCAGCATGGCCCCTGGAACACCGAAGGGCAACATTCGCCTTATAATGAGAGTATTGAATCCATTATTTTTTGGAGAGATAAAATGGAAGCTCCGGCGGAAAAACTCGTACTGGGAGTTCCTTTCTACGGCTACTCATGGAACGAAGGTGATGAAAAAGGACAAGCGTATCGTTACCGGCAAATACTGGAGAAATATCCCGATATCGACGTGGCATCGCGCGATCAGATAGACCGGTTGTACTACAACGGCAAAGCGACAATTCTGAAGAAATGTAAATGGGTGAAAGAGAATAAAATAAAAGGAATTATGATCTGGCAGATATTTCAGGATGCAACAGATAAAAATGACAGTTTGTTGGAAGCTATTGGGACAACAATGCTAGGGGAAGAATAATATCAACCACGGAGTTTAATGAAAAATGAAAAATTTCCGGTCTTACATATCTTACAGTCTTCCGGTCTTCCATGTCTTACTGTCTTACTGTCTTTTTGTAAACACAACCCGCATGATGCCCATATCCAAATCGTCAAATATTATTTTATTTCCGCTGATACTTCCTTTATTCGTGTTTCCGTCTTCATGGCGCAATGTAATCTCAGAGCCGGACAAAGCATAAGTCCCTTTGATCGGCGACGAATGTTCCTCTCCATTTCGATAATAATCCAGTTGAAAATGATCGTTATCTAAAAATTTCAGCCGTATTTCAGACTTAAGACCTTCAATTGTCAGTGCATACACCCATTCTGTCCCGGGTAATGAAATTACATCCTCATCTTCTTTTTCATCTTCTTCACACGATTGAAATACCAATGGTAAAATCATGATTATCATCAAAAATATTTTTTTCATTAAGTTATAAAGTCAATTAAGTTGTAAATAATAGCACAAAAGTAACGTTTTAATTTAAAAAGGTAGTATTTTTGAAAATAAATTAACGTGAGTTAGATGTAAACAACCATTTTCTGATATATATCATTTTTCATGTTTCAGAATAACCCTATTTTTGCACAATGAATAATAAAATTTTGATTGTATGCGCCTTGTGTCTGCTTTTCACGGGATTGCAAGCGCAAAACGACCGGACGATTACTGGGCGTGTGCTCGAGGAAACTTCCGGAGAAGCGCTGCCGGGAGTGAACGTCGTACTGTATTCAGCCGGTTCAGCCGATTCGACGCTGATTACCGGCGCCTCGACAGATGCCGACGGGATATTTTCGCTCAAAACAAACCGCGACGGAGAGTGCTTTATGACGGTCTCTTACATGGGCTACGTGCAGCAACGGTTCGACTTAAACCTGACCGGCGGAAACAGGAACATCATCCACACCGATATTCTGCTTCAACAGGGAGGCATCGAATTGCAGGAAGTCGCGGTCGTCGCACGCCGGAGGCAGACGGTTTACAAGCTTGACCGGAAAGTGATTGAAGCTTCGGGATACATATCGGCGGCGGGAGGAACGGCTATCGACATTCTCGAGCAGACTCCTTCGGTCAGGGTGGATGCCAACGGGGAACTCACATTCCGCGGCAGTTCCGGGTTCAAAGTCTATATCGCCGGGAAACCGGCCACGGTGGACGGTAGCGCGGCGCTGGAGCAAATCCCCTCGGGACAGATAGAGAACATCGAAATAATCAGTACTCCCTCGGCCAAAAACGAAGCCGACGGCGTTGCGGGAATCATCAATGTGAATACAAAAAAGCAGACAACCGGCGGATGGAGCGGGATGATAAACGCAATGGGAAGCACCGTAGAATCGCGCAGCATTGATTTTCTGACATCCTACAACAATGACAAGCTGCACTGGCAAACCTCCGGCGAAGCTTCGCGCAGGTATTTGGTGAGCGATTTCGACCAGTTGAAACATATCAACGTGGACGATACCCTGACGACTACGCACGCCACGGGCGAAAGAAAGAGTTTCGTGGATTTGTACGCCATCCGCAGCGGGCTGGACTTTTACAGGGATAAAACGACCTGGTCGGCGGCGCTGGAATCGCGCTACCGGGTGCGCAACAGGGGCGGACGCCTTCATTACGAAGACACTTATCTGTCGAACATCACCGGCGAGAAAACCGGCGTTTCCTACGAGGGACACGACTACGTCCGGCTACACGACTTGACATTAAGGGGCGACCTTGGCTTTGAACATCGCTTTTCGGACGACGGACACTCTCTGACAGGTTCTTTTTTCGCTTTCTACGAACACGACGCCATGGAATTTTTCTACACCGACCTGTTCAATATGTCCGGAAACAGGGCGCAGGGACACCGCGCTTGGGAATACGAATACCGTTTTACGGCGCAGGGAAACCTCGATTATGTCCTGCCGCTGAACAACAAAACGGGCAAGTTCGAGGCCGGGTATTATTTCTTCACATACACCGAGGACGGCGATTATAAAGTTGATTTCTTCAACCCTTCGCTGGATGCTTTTGAACGGCGCGACGACCTGTACAACAAATATGTTTTCCGCAGAGACATACACGCACTGTACGCCGTACTGTCGAATACACATTCCAAATTCAGCTATCAACTCGGCCTGAGAGGAGAATTTGCTCATCGCAAACTGGAAAACAACGAAGCATGGGCGCGTCACACCTGGGACAAGTTCGACCTTTTTCCATCGGCGCATTTCACTTATACATTCGACGAAGGCAATCGTCTGAATCTGGGATACTCGCGCCGTATCACTCACCCGCAACTATTTTACATGGAACCATATGTCGTATATGTCGACTATTACACGGCGCAGAGCGGAAATCCGAAAATCCGTCCCGAATACACCAACTCCGTCGAGTTGACATACACGAAAACAGTCGGTGAACATTCGGCTGCTGCAACGCTGTTCCACCGGCGACGTACGGACAAAATAGAACGCCTCCGGGTTCCTTATCATACAGGCGTTACGCTCGACTCGATGTCGAACGTAGGGAACGATTATTCTACCGGCGCAGAGTTTGCGACAAACCTCCAACTCTCGAAACGATGGAACATGGACATCAGCGGAAGCCTGTTTTATTACCTTATCGCAAACGAATATAAAGTAGATGAAGACGAGGAAAGCCTGAACTGGCAGTTTGCCTTTAACAACAATTTCGACGTCGCCCGGAATACAAGGATGAGGCTGGAAAGTTATTTTGTAGGCCCTTCGGTAAGCACGCAGGGACG
>JAIRZF010000072.1 GCA_031267385.1 Dysgonamonadaceae bacterium
CTGGATTACATTATTTATAAGTTCTGGAATTGCCCCGGGATCATCATTGATGTTCGGGATAATGGGGGAGGTATGTTGTCCAATGCTGATAAACTGGCATCCCGTTTTTTTGAAGAAAAGACTTTAACCGGGTATATCCAACATAAAACCGGTACCGGTCACAACGATTTTTCCAAACCTTTTGCAAAACAGATGGAACCCTCGTCCCATCTGAGATATAAAAAGCCGGTTGTTGTACTTACGAACCGGAGATGTTACAGTGCAACAAACGATTTTGTGAATTCAATGCGCTACGCCCCCAATGTGACTATCATGGGCGACCGGACGGGAGGGGGAGGAGGTCTTCCTTTTTCTTCGGAACTTCCTAACGGGTGGTCTGTCCGATTGTCGGCCTGTCCCAATTTTGATGCTTCAATGAAACAGATAGAGTTTGGGATTGAACCGGATAAATATCTTGAATTGGACGAAAAACAGGCGTTGAAAGGAATTGATTCTATGATTGATGAGGCCCGGGCTTTCCTGATGAATGAGTCAAAATCCGGGAAATCCTTTGGCAAATAAAAAAAAAGCTGTAACTTTGCACCCGCTTAGCGGCTGTGGTGTAATTGGTAGCCACGCCAGACTTAGGATCTGGTGCTGAAAGGCGTGGGGGTTCGAGTCCCTTCAGCCGCACGAAGTGGAAATTCAATACTGAAAATCAACCACTTATAAAAAGTAAATGTCTGAAAAGAGAAAATATATATGTATATTGGACTTTCAGACGCTTATTTTTCCCTTGATATCATTTTGTTTCGTGTTATTAGTGTCGCAACTAAAAAAACAAAAACAATCATGGGAAGACGTCCGAAAGAAATTGTTTACCCACATCTCAACGACTGTAAAGGAGATGTGACAGGGAAGTGGTATGTTGAATTTTCTGTTACAAGTAAAGTCATCGGAGAAAAAATTCGACAACGAATCTATGAGGGTTTTGACCAACATACTACATACTACGACAAAAAAATCTACGCAGAAAAATTAATCCAGGAATATACTGATAAGTTGAATTCAGGATGGAGACCGGACGAATGCGATCCGGTTGAATTCGAAGATAAGTTGGCTTATTGCAATGCAATCGCTTTTTCCGGGAGAAAATCAAGAAAAAAATCATACATTCAGCCGCTTTTTTCTGAATATTTGGATTGGAAAGAACCGTACGTGGCAGATACTACCTTGGAAGATCATCGATCTAAACTTCGGGTGTTCTCTCAATATCTTGAAAGCAATAATCTTCTTGGAAAGGATTTGACAGCAATAAACAATTCTGTCGTAGTTGATTTTCTTCGTATCCTGGCAAAAAAGTACGCACAACGAACGATTGATAAATATAAGCAAGTATTATTCAGCTTCTTTAATTTTTTGAGAAAGGAGAAAAAGATAAAAATTCAAAATCCACTTGATGACAGCATTCCAAGAATGGGAAAAATAGTTGATATGGCTCCGGCCGGGATTCCAGAAAGCATTCGGATTAAATTGAAAGATGCGATTGAAAAAGAAGATCCACAATTATGGATGGCATGTTGCTTCGTTTATTATACTGCTATTCGTCCATGTACGGAACTTCGATATATGCAGTTGAAACAGATTAATTTTGAATCTCAAACGGTTACAGTGTTTAATTCACGTGCTAAAACAAGGAAGACGGAAACAATAGATATTCCGGACGAATTGTTTTATCTGATCACTCAGAAATGGAAACTCCAAGATTATCCGGGTGATCTTTATTTATTGTCAAGTGGCGGTATGCCGGGAACTCATGTACTTGGTAGGAATACGATGCGAGAACGATTTAATAAGGTAAGGGATGATTTGAAATTGTCTAAAGATATCAAGTATTATAGTTGGAAACATTCCGGAGCCCAGGAGCTAGCCGATGCCGGAGCAAATACGTATGAACTTCAGCGTCATCTCCGACATCGGGAACTCGCTTCTACTGAAGCATATTTAAGAAAGAGAATAGGCCAGAGGTCAGATAGGATTAAGCATGAATTTCCGTCAATAGGATAAATCATAAGCCGTTGACTGTAATATTATTTCCAAAGTTGTCTGTGATATGATTTCCGAAGTTATCGGTCAAATAATATGTAGTTCCGGGAATGATTCCTCCGGACACACCTTCATCGATAAAAGGAGAATAATTACTATCGCTATCAATGAGCCGGATTTTTAACTGAACACTACCAGGTTCAGTTGGGAAAATATCATGAGAAAAGTTTTCGCAACTTACGCGAACTTCCTGCCGGCTTCCATGCTGATCAATCAGGTAGCATTTGTCAGATTGAAGCATATCGCGAATAAACAGGAATTCATCCTTTGTTTTATAACCGGAATCGGCTTTAATAATCTCCCGGAGAGGCGTACGGTTATTTTGCTCAATGTAATCATCGACAATTTTGTCGTAACGCATAAAAACATTGCCGGAAGTGTCTATTTCCGGTTCTGCAATAGCCTTACCGGTTATTTCTAACTTTTCAAATACGCCAAAAGAATTGAGAAATTGAAGTACATATTTATTTGGCGATTTTGCATCCTGCCGAATTGTGATATCAAAGATATGTTGCCCGTCTACCAGGATTTTTAAATATGATGGAATTTTGCCGTATAAATTATAACTCATTTGGCGTAAAGCTTCAGGGCTGAATGCATAGACCTCTCCAGGAATCATTGCGGGGAAAGGGAATGTATTTCCATGTTCTGTAGCAACGGAATAAACTTTGCCGGTAGCAACGAAATAAAATGGAGATAATTCATTTTCTTTCAGAACAATATTCCGTCCAAATGTGCGGGTTGTCATGAAAAATTGCCGGGAAGTGTTTGTGAGTTTATATGCAAAAATATCTGTATATTGATTACTCAAGTAACGGAGCATTGATTTGCTTATTCCGCCGGGAGAAAAACGTCCCTGATAAAACAAATTCTCTCCGGATTGCCCATAGAAGTCCACGGAAAACTCCTGAAAAAAATCAGTAACCAGGCTAACTAATTGACTCGTGCTTGTTGGATTAGTTTGTCGGTTGACAAATGATTTCAATATTTCAGAAATATTTGTCAGAGAAAAATATTTTCCTGACATATCCGATGCAGGAAATAGAACACCTTCGAATGCAATATAATTTCCAATTCCGTTATATTGTGCAATTCTAACGATATAATGAATCGAATTAGCATTATCCGACTCAATTTCAAAAAGAACCGGATTGCCTACTATCACATTGGGAGCTGGTTGTTTATGCAAATTTATCATTTTAATACTCAATTTTCTTTGGGGTGTAAGTTACCGTTTGAATAATATCTTTATTGCTAAGCAGAGGGTTGGAGGGCTTAATCGTATATTTGTATACAGTGATACGTTGTTGGTGGGTTTGAAATTCTTCTTCGGTAGGAGGCATCAATAACCGACTTGTTGGTACTGCTACCCCGCCAATCCATACTGCTTCAATAGTTTGACCGGAAATTATATGATAATTGCCAAATGATTCAGGATCGGGCACCGAAACGGAATCCCAATCCCAGAAATATTTTTGAGGAATATATTGTGTAATAGCCTGCTCTTTCTCTAAATCGTACGGTTCATATAGCCTTAACGTTTGAAAAGCACATTCTGATACAGTGTCCTTTTTGTTTAGTTTGTATTTTATCTGTTTCGGCAATAGTGGCTGATTATTAATCAAGGCGGTTTTAAACATATCGAAATTGAATATATCTGTATCCGATAATTTTAATTTACATTTTACTTCAAAATTCGAATGTCTTAAAAAGGAATCATACTCTTTCCAGAAACGATTGAACAAACCATCTTCTCGATTACAGGTAAGAGAAATATCAAATTTATTCCCGTCGGAATCATATATAAAACGACCATTTTCATTTCTATTTATTTGTGATGCAAAAAAATAGTTGAATTTATTGGAAGCTGTGTATTTTGTCTTTCCCCAAGCAAAAGCAAAAGCTAATTTTGCCTGATTTGCATTTTCTTCATTCATCGTTTTTCCCGAAACAATGACGTCTGAATACAAGTGTTTGTAGCCTACTAAGTAGAATAAGTAATAATAATTACCATTATAACGGCCCAATTGGAGACACAGATCGTCCATTTTAATTTCTTCATAAGGCAACTCTTCTTTTTTATCCCAATCAAAGAAGTCTGATGAATGTAGTTCGAATGTCCTGTTCTGATCAAATATAGAATATTTGGAGATAGATGTTTGGAATACCGACGAAACACCATCCGCCCATGATTCTTCTCCGTATATATCTGTAAATTGATAATTATATTCTGACAAAAATTCTTCGAAAGTATTGAATGGTGTTTTTGCCATTTCAATTTCCCTATTAGCTATCAACTTGAGTTGTTTGGGTGATGAATAATTTATTTGGGGTTCTTCCATCTTAAAATTGTCAAGATAAATCTTTCCTGATTGATATGGTATTAGGGTATCCTTTAAAAACTTAATTTTAACTGTTCGGGAATTGGAATTGATAAAATATTGCATTCCGAATTTGTTAAATAGTCCGTCAAGGAATCCTTTTACTGTAATATCCGGCATCATATCCTGATAATGCAGGGTTCCGGTAAGGATTGCATCCATTACATTATTAAAAACAACTAATTTTTTTAATTGCCTATGATCTTTGAAAGGATTTTCCTCTACCTTAAATCCAAAATGATCAAAAATAAATTCCAATACTTTGTACACTTTCAGAAAAGGAGATATACCATATCCTTTGGGTGCATCTAATTTAATTATTTCTCCATCTATATATCGATCAATAATGCGGTTATTAAGGGCCAATAATTCAGCAGTTCTTCCGTATGGTAGATTGGAAACATCCACCTTAGTTTCTACTTCGTTCAAAATAACATTATACGGAACATCATCCACTTCTTGAACTTCAAGAACAATTGGAAATACATAATAATCAGCTTCCAGTTGTTCTTTCATAACGGCTGTGAGATGAGATAACATTGAGTTTAATCGTTGTTCTGTCGTAGCTCCTCCTAAAGTGAGAGAGGGTAGATTCGAAAGGTTTCGAAGCAAAATTGTACTCATTTGATTATAGAATTCCGATTCGTCAAAACCAATTCCGGCATTAAATGGGGCATTGATCGCCATTAACCCGATTTGTTGGGATGCGTCCGATTCGACTATTACAGGAAAAGTTTTATCCGGACGATCTTTTCTGTCTAAACGATCGGAATTTAAGAGTAATTTTCTATTATTGTCGGTGTTTGGGAAGTGAACAGGCACTGTTTTGCTGCCTTTATTCGTGAATAATGGATTGTTTTTTTCTGCCTCAATTACATAATCGGTAGGAAGATCAAACACTTCTCCTGTTGTTTTTCTTATTTTCAGACTCATTCTTGTAAATCAAATTTAGATTCGTAATTTTCTCTATCTTGCTGAGCGGCTTCCAATTCAGTTATGCCGTAATTTATTTTTACTCTTCCATCCTTAAGATCATTGAGAACATTAAGGAGTTGTAATGCCATCTTGCGGTCAATTATCATAGCATTATCAGGAGAAGATTCAGGCATGTTTGCGCCTCCATCAGCAAAACCTGCCGGTAATGGATTGCTTAAGGTTCTCTTCCGGCGCACACGTTCGATTGAACGAACTTTATCGGCAATATCCGGACGCTTTAACTCTGGAACAGCAACAACATATTCTCCATGATGAACAGGTAGCGTTCCGGCAACTTCATATCGTCCACCGTCACCAGTATAACCTCCATTCGTATAATCGGTATTTGAACCTCCATCTGCGAAACCTTCTTTTAGCCGTATTTGACCTGTTTGAGGAGTTGTAGATGATCCGGATCCGGAAAGTGACATTTGTTTTACTTTTTGACGTTGAGCATTGGCAACAACTAATTGTGCTGCTCCTGTTATTCCCATCAAAACCGCAGCAACAGTTCCTGCAATTGGGCCTAACTGGGCATATGCTTGCATAACAGCAAGGGCGGTATTGGAAACGATTTCGGCAGCCGTAACCGCAAATTGGACGTCGGCATACTTTTTTTCAATATCCAATTTCTTTTTTGCCTTCTCATTCTCCAGACGCTCAACTTCTTCCTTGTTGTCTCCGGCTGCTGCTATTTCTGCGTCATATTTAGCCTCTGTATTGGCTATTTCTGCAGATTGCAGTGCTGATATAGCATCGGACGCCATGGATGCAAATTCGGCAGCTTTCTGAGCATATTCCTGAGCGTATTGTAATTTGAGTTGCAGTTTTGCTTGCTCAAATTCTTCTTGAGTCAATAGCTCTTGAGCAAGAGCATCTTTCAAAAGTTCAAGTTCTGCCGTGTATTGCTCTGAAGAAGAAACAAGTCCATATTGTTCTCGTATGGCTTTTTTCTTTTCTTCAAATTCTATTTGATCGGATAGCTTTTTGTTATTGGGTAACTACTCAGTTTCCCTATGCTTCAATAGCGATGGTTTTTAGCGCAACAAATGGCGATTGTTTATTTTTCCGGGCAGTATCAGCGACAGAATGCAGTATTGCATAGAGATGAGCAC
>JAIRZF010000222.1 GCA_031267385.1 Dysgonamonadaceae bacterium
CACAATCTTGGTAATGAGTTATTGTCTGTGAAATTATAGTTTTGAATTGACAACAAACTTTTTTACAGGTCCAGACCCGCTTCAATTAAAAAAAGCGGGTCTTTTCTTCCCGCTCGAAATTTTCACCTCGACAGGTTAATCAATTTGTTCGACAAGCTGAAAGATTAGAGAGAGCCCCTCCGGGGGCTACTCTTTATGTAAAAAACAATAAAACAATAAAAAACACAAGATATGAAAACACGCAATGAAATAGAGAAGTTAAAATCTGAATTTCTAGCACTGAAAACAGAAAGTGAAATTAAGGGGTTTAAAGAGAAGTTCAAAAAAAGATGGAGCGAAAAAACAGACAAAGAAAAAGATGAATTTTGCTCCGAATTTAACGAAAGCACACAAGAGAAAATTTTTAGGGCCGAAAAAATATACAGCTATATCAATGTAAGATTAAAATTAGCTGATATATTGGATATTGTATCTGTTTCGTACATTGCGGAAAGGTATTTTAAAAAGAGTCGATCCTGGTTTTCTCAGAGATTGAACGGAAACCTGGTTAATGGAGTTCCGGTTACTTTTAATGAAAACGAAATTAAAAAATTGTCGAAAGCGTTAGACGATATTAGTTTAAGAATAAAGAATACGGCTCGTTCAATAGCTTGAATTAGCTCTTTAGGTTTGACAACCGCCCCGGCATCAACGATGCCGGGGTTCTTTAATTCCGGTATTCACAAAAACATGTTGTAAAACATAAAAATAATAGTGTGATATGTTGCACAATTTAAAATAAAGCACTATCTTTGCAATGTAATTAATAATAGAACCGGCGGCAACGGATAAGCGGCATCGAAAAAAATGGCAACTTTCAGAAAAGTAAAATTCGAGATGGGTAGAGGTAGAGGTTACGGACAATACGTCATTCGTGCCAACTACAAGGGAAAAGAAATCACAGCCTACACGAACGATTCGGAGGCGTGGGACTGGATAGATGATGATAGTAATAAGGAAAAACAAAATGACGCTCGTCGCCATTGTTATTACAAAGTGGTTGAAGCGTATGCAAGTCTATGAGAATTAAAGAGTATACATTACCGGAATGGGCGTTTTTAGACGCCCATTCTCATTTAGGAGACCAGCTTGGCGATCGTACCGTAATATTGCACGTAAGAAGTGCGACGTTGGTTGAGATATTCGGAAAAGAAGAAAACGTAAATCTAAATCCGGGGGTTATTCGTCACGAATTCAGGTATAACGGCATAGCCGGAGTCGAGGATCAGATAGCCGTTATGCATTATTCGGCGACTATCGACGAAGAAGCGGACAAGGACTTCATAATCGAAAACATATTAAAGCCTTGCGCTGATTTCTATTGTCAATATTCAGCCTGGGAAGATAGTAATATAATAACGGAAGATAAATCCAAACTTAATTGAACCATGATGGAAAGAGAAAGGATAGGGACTAAATTGAGAGAAGCACGTAAATCCCTTGGTTATTCACAAGAATACGTAGCGGAAAAGGCAGGAATCGGCAGAGGGCATATTGTTCGAATTGAGCAGGGGAAGTATTCTGTTACAATTGACACGCTGTCAAAGATACTTAACGTT
Organism: Dysgonamonadaceae bacterium; assembly: GCA_031267385.1. Taxonomy (GTDB): domain Bacteria; phylum Bacteroidota; class Bacteroidia; order Bacteroidales; family Azobacteroidaceae; genus BNXB01. Next base: position 1,599 of record JAIRZF010000222.1, read on the forward strand.
CTTGGAAAGGAAATTGATTTCCCGGACAAAATAAGCAGGGACGAGGGAATGTAAAGATCAAGCGTTTTTGAAATCTTGTACAATCCGTATTGACGGATATACCGGGGTCGGCAAATTGGTAGCGATAGACGCAAAAAACCGGACCGGACAATTAACAATAAGTAAATCAAAAAACAATGAGAAGAAAAGCGATTGTTAGCAACGAGCAGAAAGAGCGAATTATCGCTCTGTATAATAATAATATCCCTCTTAAGGAGATAAAGCACAGGGAGGGTATACATTCAGATATGACAATTTACAGAATACTTGACGAGTTTGGGGTTTCTAGAAAAAGAAAAAATTTGGAATTGAGCATTGAATGTAAAAAAAAAATTATTACGCTGTATAATGATAATATTCCATTTAAGGAGATAATTCGCCAAACGGGTATTAAATCGTATAGAATTATTTATAAGATACTCCATGAATTTAGAATTCATAGAAAATCGAAAAAATTGCAATTGAGTAACGAAGATAAGGCAAGAATTGTCGCGCTGTATACGGAAGGAGTGCAAATCAAGGAAATAATGCAAAGAGAGGGTATACTTTCAGACCCGACAATTTACAGTATACTGGATGAATTTAAAATTCTCAGGCGAAATAAAAAAAAGAGAAAACCAAAGAGAGTTGCAAGGAAAAGAATTACAATTGGGGAGAAAAAACAGGTTATTTCGTTGTATGAAAACTACATTAATATTAAAAATATAATGAGATGCACGAATATTGCATCGGAACAAACAATTTACAGGATACTTGACGAATTTGAAATTCCACGCCGGAAAAAGTTAGGGGACATTAGTAAGATGAGTGTTTTGATGGAACCGGATGTATTATTAATTTTGGAACAACAGCAAGATGCATCTATTTATATCAATAAAGCCATTAGATATTTCTATAATCAAGAAAAAAACATGGAAACAAAATAGAAATTCATCCTAATTCTTAAGAATTTAATCAAGTAACACACTCATATCGTTCACTACCTTTTTCCCTAACATTTTTGCGTAATGTTGTGTCATCTTTATATTTGAGTGTCCCATCGCGCGGGACACGCTTTCGATCGGAATGTCTTTATTAAGTAAATACGTCGCAAATGTATGCCTGGCAACATGGGTAGTTAAGTTTTTTGTTATCTCTGCCCCAGCTCCAAGCAACTTAAGATAATCGTTATACTTTTGATTCGTCATAACCGGGAGTTGATAATCATATTTTATCAATATTTTTTCAGCCTCCGGGAGGAGCAGTGATATAAACGATTCGTCCGTTTTTTCGCGGTTACTCCGGATTACTTTTTTACCATCAATTTCGCTAATGTCTTCTTTCGCGAACTTACACATGTCGACATACGCCATCCCGGTAAAACATTGGAAAACAAATAGGTCTTTAACATGCTCAAGTTTTTCACTAGCAGGATTCCAATTTTTTATTTTTTCAATTTCGTTTTCGAGCAGAAAAACCGGGTCTTTGCTTTTCCCCTTTTTAATTCTAAATTGCATGTAGGGATCGTGATTACACAGCCCGCGATTAATTGCCTCTCTCACGTATCTATGTAACGCTGCATGTCTTTTGTATAGAGTTGGCTGTGATTTTATCGTCAGTCTCAAATGCGCGTCAAAATCGACGATATTTTCATATGTGAAATCCCGAAATACTCGTATTTTCCCAAATTCCTCAAGCCGCTTTATTAGCGAGTTGTGATATTCTAGAACATCGTAAGATGGATTGTTTCGCTTTAGTTCCGATTTTATAAACTCAATCACGGATAGCGTAGACGATTCTTCCCTGTTCCAATTTATAACATCTTCCAGGGTTCTGCATTTATCCGACAAAACAAAAGCTTCTACTTTGCGAAATACAGAACTTACCTTGCCGGTAATCGCCGGGGCGTTTGGATGGTTTTTGCAGGTAAATCCGTTTTTGTCCGAAAACTGATTTTTCAAAAGTCTCACATTTGTAGAAATTGTTTTTCTTAGATTTGTTCCTGTTAATCTAACTTCAATTTGTAGAAGTCCCGTTTTTGTGTCGGATGCTTGTTTCTTGTTGTCGAAAATAAAGCGTAACTGTGCGTTATTCATTGTTGTATAGAATTTTGTGGCAAAGATAAAAAATTTCACACCGTTTTTCACACCAAAGGCGGGAAAAGTGTGAAAATAAAGAGGAATAAAGAGGAATAAAGAGGAGTAAAGAGGAATAAAGATTGAGTTCAAAGCCGCTTAAAACAAGGAAACCCGCATAAACAGCGGGTTTTACAGGCGGAAAGAAGGGGATTCGAACCCCTGATACCCTTTAGGGGTATACACGCTTTCCAGGCGTGCCTCTTCAACCACTCGAGCATCTTTCCTTAATTTTGCGGATGCAAATGTACGAAATATTTTTCTAAAATCCTCTAAAAACAAACAAAATTTTGTATTCAAGAATATCTTCAATTTGGTAACATTCACATTAAACGGGAACTTATCCTGATGGCAAGACTTTGAGTTAAATTTTAATTCTCGTCAGAATTAGTCAGCATAATCTGTTTCCTGAAAATTTGACTAAAATGATTAATATTTCTAAATATTGATTATTTTGTTTTGAGTTTTCATCAATATCCTGTAACTTTGCGGTTTGAATATTCTTTTAAAGTGGTGAAACAATTTGGCATAACATTTTTGTCTTTGGTTATTAATACGATCGTATTGATACATGTTGTGGTTCCTCACCACCATCACGGAAACATGCCCTGTTTCAAATCGGATATTGAAAAAAATGATTGCACTCCCGAACATGATGGTTTGGATCGTCATGATTGTGCATCTCATCAACATCCGGATAAAGATGGGAGTTGCCCTTTCGAACAGGTTTTACTTCTGAACGATCAAAATGAAAAAAATGAATATCAATGCGATATTTGTTTTCATAGCCATTCCAATCATTTGTTACAAGCTGTTTTGCTGTTATGTAACTATGAATTATACGTTTTTGAGGATGAAAAAATAGACGAAAATCCACCCTATTTAATAACATACCAGTCAATTGACGCAGGCCGTATTTCAGGTTTGCGGGCGCCTCCTGTTGCTTAATAGAAAAATTTCTTTCCATTTTTATGCTTGAAATGGGACTCAAAATTTTGTTTTGAGGCGTTTCATTGCAATCGTTAATTATTCAATAATTTTAAATTACATATGAAAAAAATATTTTTTCTATTAGCATTTTATAGCTTATTCATGATTTCCTGTGGTCATAAACACACACAGGATGAACATAATCACGAACACGGACACGAACATGCAGAAGCAGAAGCAGAAGCCGACCATGACGGAAATGAGCATGAGCATGAAGGTGAGCAACATGAACATTCTGAAGAATGTACTCACGATCATGACCACGAAGAAGATTCTCATGATCACGAAAATGTATCAGGAGCTATCAGTTTTACAAAAGTACAAGCTTCTAAAATTGATTTTTCAGTTGATAACCCACTGTTTGAACCATCAGGACAAGTGATCAGAACGACTGCAAGGATTGTTTCCGATCAGACTGACGAGTCGATTGTTGTAGCCCGGACTTCCGGTATTGTCCTGTTTTCCGGAAATAATATCGTCGAAGGGAAAAGTGTGACATCCGGGCAGGTCTTGTTTTACGTGTCGGGTTCCGGAATGGCGGATAACAATATGAATGTGCGTTTGGCGGAAGCGCAGAGTACTTACGCCAAGGCAGAAGCCGATTATAGCCGCTCACAAGAATTAGCCAAAGATAAAATTGTATCCGACAAAGAATTACGTCGGATTAGAAGCGAATATGAGTCGGCAAAAGCGATCTACGATAACCTGTACAAAAATTTTTCGGAAAAAGGTCAGCGTGTATCCTGTCCGACCGGAGGTTTTGTAAAACAATTGTACGTATCTAATGGACAATATGTTGAAGCAGGACAAGCGTTGGTCAGTGTTTCCGGGAATAGATCCTTATTGTTGAGGGCTGATGTGCCTGCGCGTTATGCCCCTCTCCTGCCTCATATAATTTCAGCTAATATCCGGAAACCAAATGATACGACTGTTTATACTCTTTCGGATTTAAATGGGAAAGTCCTTTCATTCGGACGCTCCGTCAATGACGATAATTATTTGCTTCCCGTGACCTTCCAAATCGACAATAAAGCCGGTTTTATATCCGGTAGTTTTGTAGAGATTTTCATTAAAGCTCAATCGGGGAAACCGGTTTTAAGCATATCTAAAAATGCTATTGTCGAAAATCAGGGGGCTTATTTTGTTTTTGTTCAGGTGACTCCCGAAGCATACGAAAAGAGAGAAGTCAAAATCGGAGTCAGTGACGGCATCCGGACGGAGATCATTTCCGGTTTGACTATAAATGATAAAATAGTGAGTAAAGGTGCTATTTCCGTGAAATTAGCCGAATCATCAGGCGCATTGGACCCTCATGCGGGACATGTTCATTAAAAACTACAGACCATGCTAAATAAAATCATAGAATTTTCCCTTAAAAACAAGCTGTTCATCTTGTTGGGAACCGTAATATTGATTATTGCCGGGATTTATACCCTGGATAAAATGGATATCGATGTATTTCCCGATTTAACCGCTCCTACAGTGGTTGTTATGACTGACGCCGGGGGGATGGCGTCGGAAGAAGTAGAACGATTGATCACTTTTCCTATCGAAACAGCTGTAAATGGCGCTACGGATGTACGGCGTGTACGTTCGGCATCTATGCAGGGATACTCGTTCGTATGGGTCGAATTTGACTGGGGGACAGATATTTTTAAAGCCCGTCAGATTGTCAGTGAAAAAATGGTGACATTAGCCGAAACGATGCCGGAAAATGTACAACCGGTACTGGCTCCTCAGTCGAGTGTGATGGGAGAAATCCTTTTTGTGGGACTTCAGTCGGATTCCACGTCAATGATGGAGCTCAGAACTTTAGCCGAATGGACTGTCCGCCCCGTAATTCTGGCTACAGGAGGGGTTTCTCAGGTAACTGTCATCGGAGGAGATTACAAGCAATACCAGGTACTGGCCGATCCTATGCTGATGAAATATTATAAGGTAACGATAGATGAATTACAAGCGGTTTGCAGTACGATCAGCGCTAATTCGTCCGGAGGAGTATTACGCGAATACGGGAACGAATACATGATACGTGGAATTGCCCGGACATACGATCTCGAAGAATTAGGAAGTTCACCGGTAAAAATGAATAACGGTAACCCGGTGTATCTGAATGATGTTGCCAGGGTACAGACAGGAAGTGCGGTCAAAATGGGTACGGCCTCTCAAAATGCTAAACCTGCGGTTATAATTTCCATATCCAAACAACCGAATATCAACACATTGAATGTAACCCTGAACATTGAAAAAAACCTGGAAGAACTCAAACATTCATTACCTTCAGACGTAAAACTGGACACAAAGATCTTCCGTCAGGCCGATTTCATCGAAACATCAGTAAGCAATGTCTCTCGTGCATTGATTGAAGGCGCTGTGTTAGTGATAATTATATTATTCATTTTCCTGGCAAGTTATCGTACAACCATTATTTCCGTCATCGCGATACCTCTATCTCTTTTAGGTTCGGTTATTATCCTTAAATTATTGGGAATGAACATCAACACCATGAGTCTTGGGGGAATGTGTATCGCTATCGGTTCCTTGGTAGACGATGCGATCATTGATGTGGAAAATGTATATAAACGATTGAGACAGAACCATAAAAAGCCCAAAGAAGAACGTCTGTCGGCCTTTTCTGTCGTCTACAATGCATCCCGTGAAATTCGTGCGTCGATCCTTAATGCAACTTTAATTATCATCGTTGCTTTTATCCCTTTGTTTTTCCTGACCGGAATGGAAGGACGTATGTTAAAACCCTTGGGTATTGCTTACATTGTATCATTATTCATGTCTCTTATCGTAGCGATGACATTAACGCCATTACTTTGTAAAATGATGCTGGCTGATGATAAGTATCTCGGTAAAAATGAGAAAGACAGCTGGGTTTCAAGGAATTTAACACGATTGTACAAGAATTCACTGGAAAGTATTTTGAATCATAAAAAAGCCGTTCTGATATCTTCCATATCCTTATTCGTCATATCATTGGCGCTATTTATGTTGATGGGACGAAGTTTTCTTCCGGAATTCAACGAAGGAGCATTGACAATATCAGCTGTTTGCAAGCCGGGCGTGTCTCTTGATGAAAGTGACCGGGCAGGTAATTTGATGGAGAAAGAACTTCTGGCGATCCCGGAAGTAACATCTACTACCCGTCGTACCGGTCGTGGAGAACTGGACGAACATTCCCAGGCAACCAATGGCGCTGAAATTGATGTGAACTACGAGCTTAAAAAACGTTCCCAGGAAGAATTTATGTCTGACGTGCGTGAAAAACTAGCGTCAATTCCGGGGATTGCAACCACAGTCGGACAACCTTTGGGACATCGTATCGATCACATGCTGTCCGGTACCCGTGCAAATATCGCAATAAAATTGTTCGGCACGGATTTGAACCGGCTGTTTTCGTTGGGAAATAAAATTCAGAACACGATCGCAGATATTCCCGGGTTGGTGGATGTGAGTGTAGAGCAACAAACGGAAGTTCCTCAACTGCAAATACGTGCAAATCGCAATATGTTGGCCAGGTACGGCATTTCCATTCAAGAATTTAATGAATTCGTATCTTTGGCTTTTTCCGGGAAAAAACAAAGTGAAATATATGAAGGACAGCGTAGTTTTGACCTTATTCTGAAGCTTGATACTGCTTATACGGCTACAATAGATGGCATCAGGAACGCTTTAATTGATACGGATAATGGTAATAAAGTTCCGCTACAAGAAGTTGCTGAAATTGTATCTGCAACAGGGCCGAATTCTATCAGCAGGGAAAATGTTCAACGTAAGATCGTCGTTTCCGTCAACGTTTCCGGACGTGATTTGAGTAGCGCCGTAAATGATATTAAAAAATCCATATCTCAAAAGGTGGAATTACCGGAAGATTATCGCATCGAATATGGAGGACAGTTTGAAAATGCCCAGCATGCGTCTCAAACACTGTTATTAACCTCTATTTTAGCAATCGGTATCATATTCCTCTTGCTTTACCATGAATTTAAAAATACAAAATTATCAGGAATCATTCTTCTTAATTTACCCATGGCATTAATCGGAGGCGTATTTACCGTGTTTTTCACATCAGGAGTTGTTAGTATTCCTTCCATCATCGGATTCATTACTTTGTTCGGAATTGCTACCCGGAACGGTATCTTGCTGGTATCGAATTATCAACACCTCGGAGAACAGGGATCACTGAGTCTGAAAGATATTGTTATCCAGGGTTCTGCAGATAGATTGAACGCAATCCTGATGACTGCATTAACAGCGGGATTAGCCCTGCTTCCAATGGTTTTTCAAGGTGATAAACCCGGAAATGAAATACAAAGTCCGATGGCTGTCGTGATTCTTGGCGGATTGATTACTTCTACCCTATTGAATATCTATATCGTACCAATGGTTTACCAATGGATGAAAAGAAATGAGCTGAATGAAATAAATGAAAAAATGAAAGTGAAGAAATGAAAAAAATAAATAAAATTAACATAATATTTGTTCTGTTGTTTTTTGCCTGTTTTGCTAAAGCGCAAACTATCAATGACATATTGAAACAAATAGAACAGAATAATACCGTTTTGGCCGCTTCAAGACAATCCGGGGAAGCCGAAAAAACGGGTAATAAAACCGGAATATATCCTGCTAATCCGGAAATAGAATATCATTACCTTTGGGGAAATAACAGTATCGTTGGTAATCGTACGGATTTCAGTGCAACTCAGAGTTTTGATTTTCCGACAACTTATCATTACAAGCAAAAAGTATCTGACGGTAAAAATATGCAAGTAGATGTGAAATATCAGATCGAGTGTAAAAAGGTCTTACTGGAAGCAAAACGACTCTGTATAGAACTGATTTATCAGGATAATTATTTTTCGGAATTGGAAAAACGTCTTCTGCATGCCCGGCAAATTTCAGATGCCTATCAGAGTAAATATGATAAAGGAGAAGCAAATATTCTTGATTTGAATAAGGCTAAACTCAATCTGTTGAATGTAGAAAAAGAAGTAAATACTCTTAAAATAGAAAAAGATCTTCTGAAAGCAGAACTGATACGTCTCAACGGAGGAAATGCGATAATTTTTACTTCGATGAGTTATGATACGGAAATATTGCCTGCAGATTTTGAACAATGGTATGGTTTAATTAAAAATAACAATCTGTCAATCAGATATTTAGAACAAGAAATGGAACTGAGTAAAAAAACTGAAAAACTACAGCGGTCAATGAATCTTCCGAAATTTTCCGCAGGTTATATGAGTGAAAAACTGGCTAACGAACATTTTCAGGGAGTTACAGTCGGCGTTTCCATCCCTCTTTGGGAGAATAAAAATACCGTTAAACAGATAAAAGCCAGGACGATAGCTTATCAAGCAGCCGGAAATGATGCCGTTTTTCGTTTTTATAACGAATCCAAAGCCCTGTATCAGAAAGCGGCAAAACTTCGCCAAATCACTTCCGATTACAATAAAAACATGACTTCAATCAATAGTTCGGATTTGTTGAAAAAGGCTTTGGATGCAGGAGAATTATCTTTAATCAATTATATTCAGGAATTAAGTATCTATTACGATGCAATCAATACTATGCTGCAAACGGAACGTGATTATCAATTGATTATCGCAGAATTAAAGCAATGGGAATTGTAAAAATCAGGCTATTTTAGCTTATAAGATCAATACGGAAGAGGATATGTCAAAAGTTCGCGAAAATTTTCAACGCTTTTTTCATATCCTCCGGCGTATCAATACCGATTGTTTCTTCGTGAGAGATCCCTGCTTTGATCGTATAGCCGTTTTCGATCCATCGGAGTTGTTCCAGCGACTCGGCTAATTCCAATGTTGATTGAGGAAGTTGTGTTATCTCTTCCAAAATTTCTGATTTATAAGCGTAAAGTCCTATGTGTTTGTAAAATACGGCATTTTTCAACCATTCGGTATATTCTTTCCCGCGGACGTAAGGAATGACCGAACGACTAAAATAAATGGCCTGATTGTACTTATTCAGAACTACTTTAGGAGAATTCGGATTAAATACGGACGTTTCAAAATCATCATCCGGTGAAAAAGGTTTCACTAATGTCGCTATTTGTGTATCGGCGTCGTCAAAACAAGACTTGATCAATTCTATCTGAGACGATTGTATAAAAGGCTCATCTCCTTGTATATTGATGACAACATCAAATGGTTTTCCAATTTTCACAAACGCCTCCCGACAACGATCCGTACCGCTTTTATGCTCAGCAGAAGTCATAACGACATTTCCTCCAAAGCGCTGTACAACATCGAATATCCGGTCGTCATCAGTAGCCACACAAACCTCGTCCAGCAAACCGGAAACTCTCTCATAAACCCTTTGAATCATGGGTTTACCGACCATATCAGCCAACGGTTTACCGGGAAAACGAGTCGAGGCATATCTTGCCGGTATAATTCCTATAAACTTCATACTGTAAGTTTTTTTTAATTGCATTACAAAGTTATAAAAAAGAATTATTTTTGCATTCGCAATGAAAAAAAATCATCATATAACGGAATTAATTTCGCAGGGAGAGCATCAACGACTGGATTTCAAGTTTGAAGTCAGTGATAGTAAAAAAATTGCCCGTACTCTGAGCGCTTTTGCAAACACCGATGGAGGTACATTGCTTATCGGAGTGAAAGATAATGGAAATATTGCAGGCATCCGTAGTGAAGAGGAATATTATATGATTGAAGCGGCATCTAAAATGTATTGCAAACCGGAAATTCCATTTACAGCAAAAGAATGGAATATGGAAGGGAAAATTGTGTTGGAAATAACGGTGCACAATTTACCCGAAAAGCCCTATACCGCACCGGATAAATATGATAACTACAAAGCCTATATTCGTGTTGATGATGAAAATATACCTGCATCGGAAGTATTGGTACTGGCTTGGGAGAAACAGCTGAATTCAAAAGGCGTCCACCTGAAAATCGGTAAACCGGTGGAAAAATTATGGGCTTTTTTAGATGAAAATCCGGATATTTCTACAAATCAGTTTTGTAAAATTGCCCGCATTAAATACCACACGGCGAGGAACATCCTGAGCGATATGCTTGCAATCGGATCTCTTGGGTATTTAATGCGGGACAATCAGATCGTTTACGGAAAAAAGTCGTAAGACGCGCCTATTTCCTGAATGGAGGTTTTACCACCACCGCTTCGATATCCTTATTGCGAATACGGATACAGATCGGAGTGTCTATTGCCGAATATTCAGGTTTAACATACCCCATACCAATCGCTTTTTTAGAAGTTGGAGCCATGGAACCGGAAGTTACCACGCCAATTATTTCTCCGGATTTATTTACAATTTCGTATCCGTGACGGGCAATACCTCTCTCCGTTAATTCAAAACCAACCAGTTTACGTGTAACTCCTTCGCTCTTTTGTTTTTCCAGAGTGTCGCGGGCAATTATATTTTTACCGTCGACCAATTTAGTGATCCAGCCTAATCCGGCTTCAATCGGACTGGTGGTGTCATCCAAATCATTTCCATACAAAGGAAATCCCATTTCCAAACGTAAAGTATCACGGGCTCCCAATCCTATCGGTTTGATCCCGAATTCGGCGCCGGCTTCAAATATAGCATTCCAGATTTTGATCGCATTTTCGGGATAAAAATACAACTCGAACCCTCCGGCTCCGGTATAGCCTGTATTTGAAATAATGACCTCTTTGACTCCGGCCATTTCTCCGGTAACAAAACTATAATAAGGAATTTCCAACAAATTAATTGAAGTTAATTTTTGAAGAGTGGTAATTGCTTTCGGGCCTTGTACGGCTAATTGCGCCATCTGTGCTGAAGCATTTTCCAGAATCGCACCTTCGGTATTGTTTTTTACACACCAATCCCAGTCTTTTTGGGTATTTCCGGCATTGACAACCAATAAATATTTGTCTTCTCCATAATGATAAGTCAGAAAATCGTCGACAATACCGCCTTTTTCGTTAGGGAAGCAGGAATATTGAGCTTTTCCTATCGGTAAAGTAGCGACATTATTGGAAGTCACTTTTTGAAGGAATGTAAGGGCGTTAGGCCCTTTCACCCAAAATTCTCCCATGTGAGATACATCAAATACCCCGACTCCATTGATAACGGTCATGTGTTCATCAATGATACCGGAGTACTCAATAGGCATATTAAAACCGGCAAATTCATGCATTTTAGCTCCAAGAGCCTCATGAATGTTTGTAAAAGGTGTGTGTTTCATTTTTATTCAATTTTTATTTAACTCTACAATTTTCACAATAACCTGAACCGCTTTTTCCATCGACCGGATTGAAACATATTCGTAACGTCCATGGAAATTTAATCCTCCGGCAAAAATATTCGGACACGGAAGTCCCTTAAATGAGAGCTGTGCTCCGTCTGTTCCACCGCGGATAGGACGGACAACGGGCTTCACTTCCACTTGTTCCATTGCTCTGAATGCCAGGTTTACAATATGAATCTGAGGTTCTACAATCTCCCTCATATTTCTATATTGCTGTTTAATATCCAACTTAATGGCATTACCATACCGCGTGTTCAGATACGCAGTGATATCTTTCAGTAACTGAACACGTTGGGCAAACAATTCCGCATTATGATCCCTGACGATATAAGATAAAGAAACTTCCTCCACAGTTCCGGTCATTCCGGTTAAATGGAAAAATCCTTCATAACCCTCAGTATGTTCCGGACGTTCCCAAACCGGAAGCAATGATGCAAATTCCATTGCTAAATGCATAGCATTCAGCATTTTATTTTTTGCATATCCGGGATGTACATTACGACCATTGAACGTGATCTTAGCCCCGGCCGCATTGAAGTTTTCAAATTCCAGTTCTCCAACTTCTCCCCCATCCATAGTGTACGCCCAATCACATCCAAATAAAGACACATCAAATTTATGCGCCCCCAGACCTATTTCTTCATCCGGATTAAACGCTATTCTTATTTTTCCATGCTTAATTTCCGGATGATCGATCAGGTATTGTACCGCTGTCATAATTTCAGCAATTCCGGCTTTATCATCAGCGCCCAACAAGGTTTTTCCATCCGTAACAATCAAATCTTCACCAACATGATGCGTCAATTCGGGAAACATAGACGGAGAAAGCACGATATTTTCTTCTTTACAAAGAACAATATCTTTTCCATCATAATTCTTTATGATCCGGGGATTTACATTAGCTCCCGTCATATCCGGACTGGTATCCAGGTGGGCGATAAAACCGATTACAGGTAGTTTTTCGTCTGCATTGGCAGGCAAAGTCGCCATCAGATAGGCATGTTCATCCAGGGTAATATCCTGCAATCCCATAGCTTCCATCTCTTTTTTTATTTCCTCGGCCAAAATCATTTGCCCGGCCGTACTCGGAGTAATTTCCGAATTTTCATCCGATTGAGTATCGAATGAAACATATTTCAAAAAACGATCTACAACGTTCATATTTATAATTAAAATAATGAATAAACTAATGTTTAGAAATAGCTTGTTCCATCCCAGCAGTGCGTACACAAGTCTTCTTTAGGTAATCCGATGGAAGCCACCACGTTTTCCATTGAGTTAAATTTCAGCGTTGTAATATTCAGATCTTTTTCTATTTCTTTGACCATGGCACGATATTGTGGACTTCCGGTTTTACCATATAGATCCAGGTGTTTGTCGTCAACTCCCTCCAAACGTTCGATGACACGACGCGTGATCAGTTCGAGGTGAGATTTTGATGCGGTAAAATTGAGGAACGGACAAGCATGTAACAGCGGAGGACAAGCAATCCGCATATGCACTTCTTTCAACCCGTAATCGTACAGGATATTAACATTATCACGCAATTGTGTGCCGCGAACGATGGAATCATCACAGAAAATGACTTTTTTATCTTTCAGGAACGATTTATTGGGAATAAGTTTCATTTTTGCAATGAATTCGCGCTGTTCCTGGCGTGACGGAGTGAAACTACGCGGCCAGGTTGGAGTATATTTGATGAATGCCCGGCGATAAGGAATTCCTTTCCCTTCGGCATAACCCAAAGCGTGTCCTACGCCGGAATCGGGGATTCCAGCCACATAATCGGCGTCCAGATCATCGTGTTTCGCCATTTCATAACCACCGCGATTCCTGACCCAATCAACATTAATTCCTTCGTATTCGGAAACCGGATAACCGTAGTACACCCAAAGGAAAGAACAGATTTGCTTCTTTCTGTTCGGTTTACGCAGTTGAGTGTAGCCGTCCGTATTGACAAGCGTTATTTCCCCCGGGCCGAGGTTATATTCGATCTCATAACCAAGATTCGGAAATCCGCAAGGCTCATTAGAAACAGCCATTGCATCCTCTTTCTTTCCCAGAATCAAGGGAATACGTCCCAATTTGTCCCGGGCGGCAATGATGCCGTTTTCAGTCAATACCAACATCGTACAAGAACCTTCGACTTTATTGAAAACATTCTCAATACCATCAACAAAATCTTTCCCTTCATTGATTAAAAGGGAGACTAATTCAGTCGGGTTGGCCTGTCCGGAACTTAATTCGGAAAAGTGGTTTCCTTTTTGGAGTAATTCAGCTTCCAATTCCTCCATGTTATTGATTTTCGCGACCGAAACAACGGCATATTTTCCCAGATGGGAATTAATTACGATTGGTTGTGGATCTGTATCACTGATGACTCCTAAACCTGATTTTCCCGTAAATTTATCCAGACTATCTTCAAATTTCCCCCGGAAATAAGAGTTTTCAAGATTGTGAATAGAACGACGTAATCCTGATTCCGTCCAGGTTACCAGACCTCCTCGTTTCGTTCCCATATGGGAATTATAATCCGTACCATAAAACAGGTCGTTGATACATTCCCTTTTTGAAATTGTTCCAAAAATACCACCCATAACTGATAAAAAAATGAAGAAATTAAAATGTAACCTGCTTTATTTTTTTTGCTCTATCTGCAATGTTTTTGTCGGCTGATCACAGACTTCCGTAGGTCCAAAATACTGTATCGGACCCGGATAGACATAATCGGTGGTTACCGCCCAGGTGTCGCGTTTGGAGGCAAACTCCTTAAATGGAGCTCCGTCCAGTTTCACCAATGCTTTTTGGATAACCGGTTTCATTTCACCATGGCGACGTTCCATATTCATCATCATTGTAATAGGCACACCTCCGGCAATCCATTCAGAAGCAGGAGCTGTTGTGTTACGTACGGAAGACATATAACCTGTTTTTCCTGATCCGATCAATCCGGCGGCAGTATATCCAAGTGAATAGCAGTAATCCGCATCATAATTTGAGGGAGCGGCGCAACGGCCTTCGTATCCGAAAAAGTGAACCTGAGTTGAGAATTTATCTTTTTGAGGATATTTCCCTTTATTTTTCAATTCTTCTACCCGGTTAGCTACCATTTCTGCCAAAAGTTTTTCGGTTTCGATCAGGGAAACCTGAACATTACCGTGAGGATCGCGGTCGAGAGTCAACTGACGGGCGACTGTCTCCGGAAGACTCTTATAAATACGTGAGTTTTCAGGAGAAAGCTTGTCAATGATATGTTCGCGTTGTGCAGAACGTTTGATGCGCTTGAATTCTTCATCATTAAGAGCAAGGTAATCATTCAGTTCGGCCATCAGTGTTTTCATAGCCGGAATAAATTCAATCAAACCCTCAGGAATCAATACCGTTCCGAAATTATTTCCTGCGGTGGCTCTTTTCGCAACAACATCAGCGATGTAATTGACTATATCATCAAGGGATTGATTTTTAGCTTCTATTTCTTCCGAAATAATGCAAATATTGGGCTGTACCTGGAGAGCACATTCCAAGGCGATATGAGAAGCCGAACGTCCCATCAACTTAATGAAGTGCCAGTATTTACGGGCTGAATTACAGTCACGCTGAATATTTCCGATCACTTCAGAATATACTTTACAAGCTGTATCAAAACCAAATGAGGCCTCTATCATCTCATTTTTCAGGTCTCCGTCAATCGTTTTCGGACAACCGATGACCTGGACGCCGGCGTTGATTCGCGCATAATATTCGGCCAATACGCAGGCATTTGTATTTGAATCGTCTCCGCCGATAATCACTAAAGCTGAAATATTCAGTTTTTTCAGGATTTCCAGGCCTTTGTCGAATTGTTCTTCAGTTTCCAGTTTAGTTCTCCCGGAACCGATAATATCAAAACCGCCGGTATTGCGGTATTCATCAATAATATCTGAAGTCAGTTCCATGTATTCATGATTCACCAAACCGCCGGGTCCCAGAATAAATCCGAATAACCGGCTTTCAGGATGGATGTCCTTGATTCCGTCGAAAATTCCGGCAATGACATTGTGACCGCCCGGAGCCTGACCTCCGGAAAGAATAACACCCACATTAACAGGATTATAAGCAGTTTTCGTATCACTTTCTTCAAACCGGATCACCGACATTCCATAGGTATTGGGGAATAATTTTTTGATCTCATCCGGATCAGATACCGATTGTGTAGGTTCACCTTCCTTTACACGAACATATCCCTTCAATGTTTTAGGAACTTTAGGTTCATAAGCCGCACGGGCTATCTGTAATGCACTTTTTGTCATGAGTGTTGAAATTAGGAATTCATTTTTATTAAGGCCTGCAAATTTCGTAAAAAATTTGGGATTAAAAAAGATTTGGGATGGAAAATTTTCTAAATATGTCCTTGGGGGTTATTTTAGAAAATATAAAAAGTTTATATTAAATTTGCACCTCAAATAAAAGAATGTGTTAACATTTAAATTTTAAAAATCATGCATTCATCGACTACACTAACCAATAATAATCGCATAGAAATAGCAGATGTATTACGTGGTTTTGCTGTAATGGGAATTACCCTTATCCATTTTATTGAACGGTTCAGCCTCAATAGCTTCCCGGAAGAAACCTGCAAATTTCTGATATTTACAGATAGAGTAATCTGGGACAGTGTGTTTTTTGCCTTTTCGGGTAAAGCTTACTGCATATTCGCATTGCTTTTCGGATTCAGTTTTTTCATTCAGGACAACTCACAGAAAGAGAAAGGGAACGATTTTCGTGGGCGGTTTACCTGGCGGTTAGTATTACTTTTTTTTATAGCCTGCATCAATTCGACTTTATTTCCCGGAGAAATATTAGTTCTCTATGCATTAGTCGGTTATGTCCTGATCGCGGTCTGTCGCCTTTCTACCCGCACAGTTGCAGTTATAGCGGCTATTCTTTTACTGCAACCGCTCGAATGGGGACAAATAATTTATGCGCTCATCAACCCCGAATACATTATTAATGCTCAGTTCGATGCTCCATACTGGGAGATAGTCAATACAGCTCAGAAAGAAGGTTCTTTTCTCGAAATGTGTAAAACAGCAATATGGACGGGAAATAGCGCCAATATGGGCTGGATGATATTAAATGGAAGGCTTACTCAAACCGCAGCGCTGTTTATGACAGGCATGCTGATAGGACGTAGCAAGTCGTTCCTCTATTCTGAAAAAAATATAAAACTTTGGATTAAAGTATTCATCATAGCCACCATAGCCTTTTTCCCGATTTATGGTTTGATGGCTATACTTCCTGACTTTATAAACAGAGAGGCGCTGCTTGTTCCTTCTACCCTTATACTTAAGTCACTTTCAAACATTGCATTTACAGGAATACTGTTTGCTGGGGTAATACTCGTTTATTACCTGACAAAGGGCAGCCGGATTCTTCGTCAATTAGCGCCTTACGGGCGTATGAGTTTGACAAACTACCTGTCACAGTCTTTGGTCGGGGCATTCTTGTTTTACAACTGGGGACTGGGACTTTACCGGCATACCGGCATTACAGTATGCTTTCTGATGGGCACAGGCGTATTTCTTGTGCAATTCTTTTTTTGTCGTTGGTGGCTTCGTTCACATCGTCAGGGTCCATTAGAATGGTTATGGAAAAAGGCAACCTGGATTACTTTATCTCACATGGAAAGTCAGGCAACTATCAACATAAAAAAACACATATGAATTATTACGAATTAAAGATCGTACTATCTCCCAATACGGAGACAAACAGGGATATATTAGCAGCATTACTGGCTGAAATAGGTTTTGAGAGTTTTGTCGAATTTGAAAGTGGTTTGGATGCGTATGTCTCTGAAAAAAACTATTCTGAAGAAGCTGTTTCAAATCTTTTGAATGATTTGCCTTTGATCGATGCTGAATTAGAATATACTACCAGTTGTATTGAAACCCTGGATTGGAATGAAGAATGGGAGAAAAACTTTTTCCAACCTATTATTATTGATGATAAATGTGTGATCCATAGCTCTTTTCATAAGGACATCCCCACCCTTCCTTACGATATTGTCATTGATCCTAAGATGGCTTTCGGTACCGGTCATCATGAGACTACAAGCCTGATGGTTTCTTACCTGCTTCAGTTGGAAATCAATAATAGATCTTTCCTGGACATGGGTTGTGGAACAGCCGTACTGGCGATCCTGGCTAAAATGTGCGGTTCCGCCCGTACTTTAGCAATTGATAATGATGAATGGGCTTATCAGAATTCATTGGAAAATGTACAATTAAATCATACGGAAGCTATTGAAGTCTTATTGGGAGATGCCGGTCTGCTGGGAAAAGAAAAATTCGACATTATTTTTGCCAACATCAACCGGAATATTTTACTTGCCGATATTCACATTTACGCTTCCTGCATGAAACGCGGGTCTAAATTATATATGAGCGGATTCTACAGTGAAGACCTGGATCTTATCTGTAAAGAATGTAAAAAAAACGGATTGCAATTTATTGATAATAAGGTAAAAAATAACTGGACTGCTGCCGTATTTCAATTTATCTGAACTTTTTTTCCGGATTCGGAATAAATTTCAAAGGGAATTTTATTTATTTAGAAATCAAAAGCTTAATTGTTTTTTCCCTGATAAAATTTGCTTGTTTACGGAAAAACAGTACCTTTGCGCCCGGGTAAGTCCTATACGGCCAGCTCCCTTCGAATTCCCCCAGGGCTTGACCGCAGCAAGGGTAGTTGGTTGTAGCGGCGCGATATAGTAAGCTTACCCACTCGCCTCTTTAGCTCAGTTGGCCAGAGCACGTGATTTGTAATCTCGGGGTCGTTGGTTCGAATCCGACAAGAGGCTCGGAATTTTCAAAAAGGTTGTCCCAAAAGTCGGACAGCCTTTTTTTGTCTGTTCAGGAAAGAATAGGATCAGCCGTAATAGCTTGCACACAAGTGCGCGCTGCTCATGCGGGGCGCACATGAAACAAAAACTTTATATTGGCGTGATTTTTGTGGATAATTCAGTAAGTTCAGTTACCGAGGACTAGACGTCTATGGTTTGTTGCAAGCTGAAAAAATTGTGGTTTCCAGTACCGGATGGGCAGATTTTGTTTTTAAGAAGGATTACAGTTTAAAACCTTTGTCGGCGGTAAAAAGTTTCATAGAAAAAAACGGTCATTTGCCGGATATTCCAACTGAAATGGAAGTGAATGCCAATGGAATGAACTTGGGAGAAATACAGGTGAAGTTATTGCAAAAGATTGAGGAATTAACGCTTTATACGATTCAGCAACAGGATCTGATTGATAAACTGAATATTGAGGTTGAAAAACTGAAAAACGAAAAACAAGAATAATGAAGAAAATAAAGTTTATACTTTTTTTGTTGAGTGTGATTTTCTTTGGATGCGACAAGGAAGAGTCCGGACCATTTGTTCCGATAGATATAAGTAAAGGAAGGTCTAACGATATTGGAATCATTGAGTTTCGGAATAAAATGATGGTGATAACCACTCAACAGGAATGGGAGGAGTTGAAGTCTCAATTAAGAAAACATCGAATAAATGACGACAATATCGCTGTGGCTCAACCGGACTTTTCGATTGAGCAAATTGTTGTCGTTTTCGGTGAAATATATGATAACGGAGGTTGGACTATTGATATTACGGATGTAAAAGAATATGCCGACAGTATTGTTGTGTTTGTTCAGAATTTAAACAAGGGCAACTCGACTTCGGTAGTCACCCAGCCTTATCATCTTGTTAAGATACCGGTTTCAGATAAAAAGGTGACATTTCAATTGACTGACTTAACATTTTATCAGAATGTGGAAACGACAGTTTTTTGTTCACTTTATGCGTGTATGCCCCACTTTGACGGATCTGTTTCGTCCGGTTTATATATAATTAATTCACAGGAAGAACTTGTAGAGTCTCTTTTAAAATATCTTTCTTGCGGAGAAACCGAAACATGCTTGGTTGTTGACTTTGGTAAATATTCGTTGTTGTTGGTGCGCGGCTTCCATACTAGCACTCTATGCGGTCATACGAGCGAATTAATTCAGATTTCGGATAATGAATTTCGGATTGATGTAAATGTATGGCAAAGTATGGCAGCTCAACCTGATTTTTGGTATGTCGCAAAATTAATTCCGAAATTACCTCAAAATGCAAAAATTAAATTAAATCAGCATGTTTTTTTATTGAATTCTTAAATAAATTAACGTATGAAAAAACAATATCTTCTTTTGTTTGTTTTGTTTTTAAGTTTTTCTCTTGAGGCGAGTCAAAAGGCCTCAGATCAGTATTTTTACTATTATCAAGGTGAAAAATTTCATTTGCAGATAGATTATTCCCGGATATCCGTTGTTTCGAATGTGGAAATTGACTCCGTTAAGATTGAGACTCCCAAAGGCTGGGAGATCAAGTTTCAGAGAAAAAGTTACACCAGACAAAATGTAATTCTTCTCGACCAGACGAGTAATACAAAGGGCACAGATACCTTTATTAGCGAGATAGAGTTATCCGGCTCAAACGATAGTATTGGGTATTTTAATACCATACGACAGCTCCAAAAAACAATCGGTATTGTGAAAATATCCCCAACTTATACCGTTATGGGTCAGAAGTTGGGGATATCCAACAATTTTTATGCAAAACTTTCTGATGCCGGCGATGTAGATAAACTCCACGATTTGGCAAAGAAATATTTCATTCGGGTTTTAGGATACAATGAATTTATGCCCTTATGGTACACATTATCATGTACCGATGAAACTCCTTTTGACGCCTTGGAGGCGGCCAATCTGTTTTACGAAACACAGTTATTTGAAAGCGCTGAACCGGAATTTTTATATTATAATTTGTTAGCATCGAACGATCAATATTTTCCGAATCAATGGGGGTTGAAAAATACAGGACAGCACTGTAATACGCCAAATGTTGATATTGATGTAGAAAGGGCATGGAATTTAACTACCGGTTCTTCCAATATACGTGTTGCAGTTTATGATACCGGAATTAAAATGGATCACCCGGATCTTCAGGCTAATATTTATGGAACAGGATATGATGCAGTAACAGGGACAAGTCCTTCTCAAATTAGAGGAGTTCCTTTTGAGTTCCATGGTACACGTTGTGCTGGAATTGTAGGGGCAGTTCAAAATAATGCAATTGGGATAAGCGGCGTGAGTCCCAGTTCTAAACTCATCTCAATCAGTATGGAATTGAATGAGAATGATACTCCTCAACAAATAGCTAACGGGTTTAATTGGGCTTGGCAAAACGGAGCAGACATTATTAGTAACTCATGGGGTGGATACAATCCTTCTAGCATTATTGACGATGCCATAACAGAAGCGCTAACTCGAGGTCGTTCTCAAAAAGGGGCAGTAATTATTTTTGCCGCTGGAAACGAAGATGATACAAACATACGTTACCCGGGTAATAGTAATCCAGATATCTTGGTCGTCGGAGCAATAAGTCCTGACGGGAAAAGAAAATCTCTGACTTCATGTGACGGCGAACTTTGGGGTAGTTGCTATGGTACGCAATTGGATATAATGGCGCCGGGAGTAAAGATACCAACAACTAATTTATATCAAAATGGTTACGTTCAAGATTTTTATGGTACATCTTCCGCTTGTCCTCATGTAGCTGGTGTTGCCGCTTTGATGTTATCCGTAAATCCCAGTCTTACCGCACAACAAATAAGAGATATTATTGAATCAAGTGCACAGAAAGTAGGAGATTATGATTATCAGACAACTTTCGGGCGTCCCAATGGAACCTGGTACAATGAAATGGGTTATGGACTGATTAATGCTTATTATGCAACGCTTATTGCTTCTACGTCGTGTACTAATAATGATTTTGTAAATCAGGTAGTGACTTCCAATACAACCGTAATGGGTTGCAGTAACTTGAATGTCCAAAATGTCACTGTGGTCAATGGCGCCAAATTGAAGTTGGATGCTCCAGGCGCAGTAATAATTGATGGTCCGTTTGAAACACAAAACGGTTCTGAATTAGAAGTCAGATAATAAAAAAGAATCACTACTGTCCGGAGAATTGCGAACCAATCATATTTCATTTGTAAATCACAGATAATGAGGCGTCGTATTTATGATATTCAAAAGTAAGCCCCTTATATTTGCGGGAACAGGGAGTTTTGATATTCCGATTTTCGTTTGCATATGACCTTCCATCAACAGTCGAACTTTTTTACTTTGTACTTTTACCCATGTTGTTGTGATTACAAAGATGGCCTCTGAGCGGGGAAAATCAATGCTCCTCGCTCTTTATTTTTTTACCGGACAGTGGTGAAAAAGAATAACATAATTTCATAAAAAACACAAAGAAACCATTCTTTTATGTATTTTTGCACTTCAAATTAACAACAATTTCTAATTTATATGTACAGGACTAAAACTTGCGGTGAACTACGCATTGAGAACCTCAATCAGGAGGTAGTATTGGCAGGATGGGTGCAAAAAGCCCGTAAAATGGGAGGAATGATATTTATTGATCTTCGCGACCGTTATGGAATCACACAATTGGTATTCAATCAGGAAATTAATAGTGAATTGTGTGAGCGCGCCGCCAAAATCGGCCGGGAATGGGTTATTCAGGTCAAAGGGAAAGTCATGGAGCGTTCAAATAAAAATGCGAACATTCCAACCGGAGATATAGAGATCATAACCGGCGAATTGACCATTCTGAATGTTTCCGAAGTTCCTCCTTTCACCATTGAAGAAGATACTGACGGCGGAGACGATTTGAGGATGAAATATCGTTATCTGGACCTGCGAAGAACAAATATTCGTGCAAATCTGGAATTGCGTCACCGGATGGCTTTTGAAACCAGAAGCTATCTTGATAAACTTCGTTTTCTTGAAGTGGAAACGCCGGTATTGATCGGTTCAACTCCGGAAGGAGCACGCGATTTCCTCGTACCATCCCGTATGAATCCGGGGGAATTCTATGCCCTGCCCCAATCTCCGCAAACTTTGAAACAATTGTTGATGGTGTCTGGATTCGACCGTTATTTCCAAATCGTGAAATGTTTCCGGGATGAAGACTTGCGGGCAGACCGTCAACCGGAATTTACTCAAATCGACTGTGAAATGTCGTTTGTGGAACAGGAAGATATACTGAATACGTTTGAAGGCCTGACCAAACATTTGTTCAGAACAATCAAAGGTGTTGATATTCCGGATTTTCCAAGAATATCGTATGCAGATGCGATGAAATTATATGGTTCCGACAAACCGGATACCCGTTTCGATATGAAATTTGTGGAAATCAAGGATTTAACTACCAGAAAAAATTTCGTAGTTTTTGATAGCGCCGGATATGTCGCCGCTATTTGCGCGGAAAGTTGTGCGTCTTATACCCGCAAACAATTGGATGAATTGACTGATTTTGTAAAACGTCCGCAAATAGGCGCCAAAGGATTGGTCTATGTGCGTTACGAAGCCGACGGGAGCCTGAGATCTTCGGTAGATAAATTCTATTCCCAGGATGATCTGAAAGCCTGGGCAGACCGTTGTAAAGCTAAACCGGGTGACCTGATACTGGTTCTTTGCGGAGAAACGGAAAAAACACAAAAGCAATTGAGTGAACTCCGTTTGGAAATGGGATCCAGACTTGGTTTAAGAGATAAGAATAAATTCAATTGCCTTTGGGTAGTCGATTTCCCTCTCCTGGAAAAAGACGAAGAATTAGGGCGTTTCTTTGCAAAACATCATCCGTTTACCGGCCCGAAACCGGAAGATATTCCTTTGCTGGATTCTAATCCCGGAGCTGTACGCGCAAACGCTTACGATATGGTAATCAATGGAGTAGAGATCGGCGGAGGATCTATTCGGATCTATAACAGTGAATTACAAAAGAAAATGTTCACCATACTGGGTTTCACCGAAGAAAAAGCGCAAGCTCAATTCGGTTTCCTCATGAATGCATTCAAATTCGGTGCGCCTCCTCACGGCGGTATCGCATTCGGACTAGACCGGTTTGTGTCTATTTTTGCCGGATTAGATTCAATCAGGGATTGCATTGCGTTCCCAAAAAATAATTCAGGACGAGACGTCATGCTGGATGCTCCTACAGCAGTCGATCAGGAACAACTGGATGAGTTGAATCTGCAGGTAAGACCGTAAGATGGTAAGACCGTAAGATTAAGGGATCTCCCTTTTCTTATGGTCTCCCTTTTCTTCCGGTCTTCCGGTCTTTTTATGTTTCGTTGCGAACTTGGTTGGCGTTTCTCCAAATTCCTTTTTGAAAGCGTTGGTAAAGTAGGCTTGACTTTCAATTCCGACTTCTTCCATGACTTGACGCATACTCATATCTTTTTCGATAATCAGCCGGGCAGCTTTCCTCAAACGCAGGTTCAGAATAAAATTAACGACCGATTTACCCGTCATCAGCTTGACTTTATTGTACAATTTGCTATGGCTCATCATCAATTGGGTAGCGATATAATTGACATCCAATTGAGGTTGGGTGAGATTATCATTTACGATTTGAATAAGATTCTCCAAAAATTTATTATCCTGCTCATTTGAAGACAATTCGGAATCATCGGCAAAATAATTTCTGGAATAATATTCTTTCAGATTTTGTTGTTGACTGAAAATATTCCGTATTGTCAATTTCAGCAGATCGAGATCAACAGGTTTTTCGATGTAAATGTCCGCACCGGTACTGATACCTTCGATTTCATTTTCAATTCCGGTTTTTGCGGTAAGTAAAATAACCGGGATATGCGATGTTTCAATATTGCTTTTTACTTCTGTACATAAAGTAAGCCCATCCTTATTCGGCATCATTATATCGCTGATAATCAGATGAATTAATTCATTTTCCAATATTTCTGAAGCATCCCGGCCATCTTTGGCTTCAACTACATCATAATCTTCGAACAATATATCGGCAATTAAATTTCTTAAATCATTGTGATCTTCGACCAATAAGATCCGTTTCTTTTCATTTTTCATCAACTTATTTACATTGTTCTTTTCGAGGGACGTCATCAACGATTTTTCAGGAAAAACTTCTTCTTTATACGAGAAACAAGAGTCGTCATATACTTGTTCATTGGTCGAAAAACGTATTTCTACATCCGTCCCACGATCTTTTTCACTGAAAATACTCAATTTCCCTTTATGTAACAACATAAAACTTTTCACCAATGCTAATCCGATACCTGTTCCTGATTTTGATTCGGAATTAGCCATATCTATTTTAAAATATCTTTCGAATATGTTTTCCAGTGATTCTTCAGGAATACCGATACCAGTATCCCGAATCACAATACCGAATGTATTTCCGGAAACATAATCATCGCTTTGAATACTATAATGATTTGTATATTGGGATTGAAACGGAGCGCTGTCCGGAAGTAATCCGACAGACACGCACGCTCCTTCTTTCGCATATTTGAACGCATTATCCAATAAATTAACAATGATCTTTTCAAGGATGATTTTGTCGATATAGACCGGACGATCAACAGATAAAGTCGTTTTAACACCGAAATAGACTCCACATTCCACGGCATATTCCTGAAAGTCCATTGCAATTTTCTCCACAAACTGATTGATATCTACCGGTTGTAATCTCAATTTCATTTTTCCATTCACAACTGTTCTGAAGTCCATCAATTCATTGATAAGCCTCAATAACCGGTGGACAT
Source organism: Dysgonamonadaceae bacterium (assembly GCA_031267385.1). Lineage (GTDB taxonomy): Bacteria > Bacteroidota > Bacteroidia > Bacteroidales > Azobacteroidaceae > BNXB01. The sequence goes on from JAIRZF010000222.1 coordinate 26,706, forward strand.
TACTTTTCATTATACTATAACAACTACTCTCCTGCCCTTTTTTTTCTATTTTATGAAGAGTAGCAAGAATAAGCGATAAGGGAGTCTTCAAATCGTGTGATATATCGGTATAGAATTTCAGTTGCGTTTGATGGATTTCTTCCTTTTTCATTTTTTCGATATTTTCCAGATACAATCGGATCTGTAGCTTTTTCTTGCCGTTGTAATAATGTAGAATTAAATATAAAATCGAAAAAACAATTAATACATATAATAAATATGCAGGCCAACTGAACCAGGGAGCCGGTTTACACCGGATTTTCACAATCGTAACATCATCGCTCCAGACATTATCATTGTTGGAGGCGATTACTTCAAAATAATATACTCCCGGCGGAACTTTGGAATACAGAACCGTACGATTAAAGGCATCTGATTCAATCCACCGGTCGTCATACCCTTTCAGACGGTATTTAAACCTGTTTTTTTCCGGAATCAGATAATTGTCCGAAGAAAATTGAAAACCGAAATTCGTTTGATTGTGATCCAGTACGATCTCTTTTTCAGAACCGGATAAATTTCCACAAAAAGAATGAAAATCCGCCGAAACATTATTTATCAGGAAATTCGACAGGATAATCCGTGGTTTATAATTATTGGTGATACTATTTTTCGGATTAATAACCGTAAAACCGGTTGTACCGCCAAAATACAAATTCCCGTTACTTCCTTTCATCGACGCCAGAGGATAATATACCTGCCCCTGCGTATTGTCCTGTTTGTTGTAGTAAGAATATACATTATCCGCTATGTTGTACCGGACCAAACCGTTATTGGTTCCCATCCAGACGTTCCCTTCGTCGTCGTTACATATACTGTATACGGAAAAAATACCCTGACTCAATATTTCTTTGTACATCTTAAAAAGAGACAGATCCGGATCATATTTGACCAAACCGTTTCCAATTGTACCTATCCATAGATTGCCCGAATCATCGGAACAAAAAACAGAGAAATTCATGAATGTTGTATCTTCCTGTTTGAATGACTTCATTGTTTGTTCTTTGAGGTCTATCAAGTAAATTTTTTCCCGGCTCAATACCCACAATTGATTTTCTTTTCTACGTACGATGTCGAAAATATAAGAATTATAATATTGCCCGCTTGAAAGCTCTCGTTTGTTGTAAAATGTTAATTTTCCGGAATCGGAAGACAGATTATAGTGTTTAAATGTTTTATTTTTAAATGAATAGAAAGAAATGATTAATTTTTCCAATTGGTAAGTGATCCACAAGCCGGAATCTCCTTCAAGTATGATTTTTTTTATATCATCGGACAACAGCGAATTGTTTTCTACGTTTTGGGAAAGATGATTGAATCGTCTGTTTTTCGGATCGTAATGATTCAAACCTCCGCCATAAGTAGCGATCCAGATATTTTGTTTTTTGTCAATCACCATTGACTTTATATGATTAGAAGATAAACCATTCATTTTACCGGCGCAGATGTAGTCCGTAAATTTACCGGATTGTTTATCCATGCGGTTGATACCGCCACCTTCTGTACCAATCCATAAACTTTGTTGATCTTCAAGAAAAGCGCTGACCGGAGTGTGATTGAGTCCGTTTTCCAGGGGGAAATAGGTCGTAAACGGATTTTTTTCGTCCAGATTCACGTAACAAATCCTTCCGGAATATGTACCTATCCAGATATTTTTTTGACGGTCTTCAGTAATCGTCCAGATCGAGTTATTCGGTAAGCTGTAAGGATCCGATTGAGAATGTTGATAATAAGTATATTCCTTTGTTTCCGGGTTCAGGATATATAATCCGTTGATTGTTCCCAGCCAGATTTCTCCTTTTTTATCAATATAAAAAGTTCTGATACTTGAAGTTTCATATTCTTTATAAAAATCGAAATGTTCTTCGACCTCAAAGGAAGACAAATTAATTTTATACAGTCCGTATTTTCGGGTAAGCGCCCAAAGTTTGCCTTTGTGTACTGTTGCTTGTAAAACATACCCGTCATCCTGAGGTAAAACCATACAGAGTGAGAATTCTTTTTTAGAGTCATTGAACCGATACAATCTTCCATAATTGCTGAACAGATAGAGATCATTATTATTCAGGCAATAGACCGAACCGATGTAATGCGGCGCTTTTTTTCCGTCAAATAAGGGAACATATACGGATTTGTTTTCAACATCCAATATTCCCCATTGATTATCACATTTTATCCAGATCGTATCATGAGCATCAATCATGAATTTTTCAGTAAACTGATCCCAGATAGGATAAAACGTATCGGAAATCTTGTCGTATGCATAAAGACCATTGGTTGTATTTACAAAAAGCTTTCCGGCAGAATTAACATTCATATCCCGGAATAACCATTTTTTAGAGGGGTCAATATCAGTAAATCGATTGTAATAGTATTTATATTGATAACCATCGAAACGATACAGGTTATTCTCCATCAAAATCCAAATAAAACCTTCGTCATCCTGCCGGATATGAGTTACTCCATCGTAATAAAAACCACCTTCGGGCGACAAGGTTTTAAAATGATACTGATTCCCGGATAATGCGGTAATGGATACCACAAAAAACGAAATAACTGATAATAATATACGCAAAACTTTCATAAAATTGTTATATCTTATAAAATTACATAAAAAATTTGTTTTATACAAATTATTACGCTTGTTTTTTCAAAAAAACATCACTTTTGGAGCAAGTAATTACAAATGAGGAGTTAATTATCAATTTTCTCACACCAGCTTCTGCTCTATCGCTATCCTTACAAGTTGCGCGGTGTTATGCACCTGAAGTTTGAATACCAGATTTTTACGGTAGCCTTTTACGGTTTGTTCCGTAAGGCACATCCGGTCGGCTATTTCGGTATTGGAGTATCCGTCGACAATCAGTTTAAGTAATTGGCGTTCGCGTCCGGTGAGGACGATATGGTTATTGACATTCTTGCGGAGAAGGATTTCCACCGCATCGCACAGAAAACGCCTGCCCGAAGCTACCACGCTAATACCTTCCAGAATTTCGTCCGACGTGGAGTTTTTCAGTATATAACCCAGCGCCCCGCCCTCCAACGCCCGCGTGATGACGGCAATCTCGGCATACGTGGTCAGCATCAGGATTTTCAGCGAGAGATACTGCCGGAGGAGTTCCGCACAGAGTTCGCACCCGTCGCCGTCGGGCAAACCCACATCGAGCAGCAATACGTCGGGGAGATTGTATTTAAGCAGTTTCCGGCAGTCGGCTACACTATATCCTGTCCCTGTGACGCAAGCGGTTTCCGAACGGTTGATAAGCTGTTCCAGACCTTCGAGCAAAACCTTGTGGTCGTCAATAATTATTACGTTTATCATATTAATTGAAATTCTATGTTTGTTTCCGTTCCGTTTTCTGCGGATGAACGCATGTCCATTGTTCCGCCGAAAGAAGCGACGCGGGTACGGACGTTTGCCAGTCCCATGCCTGCGGTAATCACTTCCGTATTAAATCCTTTTCCGTTGTCTTCCACCGTGATTGCGAGGCGGTCGGTTTCCTGTACGATTTGCATGAGGATATGCGATGCGCCGGAATGTTTCAGCGCGTTGTTAATCAGTTCGTGGGCAATGCGGTAAACCACCTCTTCCATCTTGCGGTCGAGCCGCCGTCCATCGCCGAAATAAGTAAACTCTGCCACGGGAATACTGTTGCAGAAGTCGGTCAGCGCCGTTTTCAGTCCGAATCGGGATAGCGCGTCGGGCATCAGGTGGTGGGCTACGCGGCGCATTTCGCCCATGGATTCGTCCAACATTCCGATAGCCTTGTCATAATGCTCCGTATCTTTCGAGTTCAGGGCTGCATCTTTTTTCATCTCGTCAAGTTGCAGCTTCACTGCCGACAACAAACCTCCCAGTCCGTCGTGCAGGTCGCGGGCAAGTCGGATGCGTTCCTGCACTTCGCCGTCGAGTACGGCTTGTGTGGCGATTAATTGTTTTTCCTGCTCCAACTGTTTGATTTGCCGGTCGGCAAGCTGTTTTTCCTGTTCGGCTAACTCCTTTTGGCTTTCGGCAAGGCGTTTTTTCTGCACCGTCCATCGCCAGAGGAAAAAGAACGCCGCCAATGCCAGCAGTAATACCGCGCCTCCGGCAACGCTTAACCAAAACATCAGCCGATTTTTGTCTTCGAGCGTGATGATTTGCATTTCTTTCTTTTCGGTTTCGTATTCTATCTGGAAAGCGCTGATTTGGTTGTGCATTTCAAGGTTGTACAGCGAATCGTCCACTAAAATCCCCTTTTCCAGCCATTCGAGCGACAAAGCCGAATTATTGTCGCGGTGAAGCTGATACAGTTTATCGTATATCACGCTCAACATGTTGTAGTTTTGGAGTTCGAGACATTTCTCCACGCTTTGCACATAATAAGCGTCTGCTTCCCCGTACATTTTTTGTTCTCTTTTGAGGTCGCCCAGCGCCATCAGGTCGAAAGCCGTCTGGTATCTGTCTTCCAGTTGCTTACTCATTTCCAAGGCTTCAAGCAGGTTCTCTTCCGCCTTACCGTATTCCCCCGTTTTCATTTGCGCCATACCCAAACGGCACAAACCGGCTTCAAGATACTGGGGCGTACCGATTTGACGACATACTTCGAGCGACCGCGTGACGGCTTCAATAGCCTTATCCGCATCGCCGTATTGCAGGTGGTATTCGCCTATCGAGCCAAGACTGTTAGCGATAAGTTTCCGGTGGTCAATCCGGCGGGCTATGGACAGGACTTCCTCTATCGTTTGTATTCCAGCCTCATTCCTGTTTTTTCGCAAATAAAACATGCCCAGTTGGTAGAGCGTTTCCGCCTCGTTTTTCTCATCGCCGACGGAGGACGATATGTCGATGCTTTTATCGAAGCACGAAACGGCTTTGTCTATCTGATTGAGGCGGTCGTAGATTGTAGCGAGTTTGCGGTAGTCCGTGGCAAGCATCGGTTTGTCGTTCAGACGTTCATCTATGATTAATCCTTCCTCTATATAAGTGATGGCTTTCTGATAGTCGCCTTTGGCAGCGGCAAAGGAAGACATGCAGTAGAGTACCCGCGCACGAATTTGTTCGGTCT
>JAIRZF010000012.1 GCA_031267385.1 Dysgonamonadaceae bacterium
CCAGGTTCCAGAATTTGTTTTCGGGTCACTTTGAACTCATTTTCTGCGGCCTCACCCAATATTGTAGTCTTTGATACCTTACATTTTGTTTAAAATGCAGCAATAAAACGACGGGTCACCATATCATACACCTTACGTTCCATATCCGTAAGATTGTTTGCCACAACACCTGTCGGGATGATCGCATGGTGATCGGTGACTTTGGAATTATCAAAAACTTTTTTTGTCTTTGGAATTTCACCTTGTAGCAACGATTCTGTCAACGCCTGATAATCCCGGAGTCCCCTCAGAATATTCGGAACTTTCGGATACATATCATCACTCAGGAATGTAGTATCCACACGGGGATAAGTTGTCACCTTCTTTTCGTAAAGCGATTGAATCATTTTCAAACTATCATCGGCCGAAAGAGCAAATTTCTTATTACACTCCACTTGCAATGAAGTCAAATCGAACAAACGGGGAGGATATTCGTCTCCTTTTTTTGTGGTGACATCAGTGATGGTAAACGTGGAATCTTTTATTTTTTCTAAAAAAGCTTCTCCTTCTTCCTGTTTGGCAAATTTTCCTTTAGTAACGGAAAAAACAGTATTCCTGTATACGGTTTTCAATTCCCAGTAAGGTTCCGGTTTGAAATTTTGTATTTCCAACTGCCGATTCACAATCAAAGCCAGGGTTGGGGTCTGTACGCGACCTATCGAAAGCACATGCTTGTTCTGTCCATATTTAACTGTATACAAACGGGTTGCATTCATTCCCAACAGCCAGTCGCCAATTGCTCTCGACAATCCGGCTTCATATAAAGCTTGGAATTTTTCCTGGAATTGCAGGTTTTGAAATCCTTCACGTATCGCTTCCTCTGTCAGGGAGGATATCCACAAACGATAGACCGGACACTTACAACCTGCTTTCTGCATTACCCAACGCTGGATCAATTCCCCTTCCTGTCCGGCATCACCACAGTTGATAACATATTCCGCATCAGCCAATAGTTCTTCTATGATCTTAAATTGTTTTTCTATTCCATCGTTATGGATCACTTTAATACCGAAGCGAGAGGGAATCATCGGAAGATCCTGGAGAGACCAACGCTTCCACTGCGGATAATAGTCATGGGGTTCTTTAAGTGTGCACAAATGTCCGAAAGTCCAGGTCACACGGTACCCGTTTCCTTCCAGATACCCGTTTTTTCTGGCATTGGCTCCTAAAATAACAGCAATTTCACGTGCTACACTTGGTTTTTCTGCAATACAAACCTTCATTCAGCTAATGTTTTAGTCTGCAAAAGTGCGAAATATTTTCCAGAATAGCGAATATATTTTAATGACACTTACTTGCAGCAAATAAATTTAATTCATACCTTTGTTAGCGGACAGAGTTGGGACAACAAAAAATAATAGTAAAATCAATTTATGAAGACACTCGTATTTGCAATCATGCTGGCGTTGAGTATGCCTGTTTTTTCTCAAACAAGTTATACTCCGACAAAAGAAAATCTGGAAACCCGCAAATGGTTTGAAGAAGCCCGTTTCGGGATGTTTATTCACTTTGGGCCTTATGCTGTTCTGGGAAATGGAGAATGGGTGATGAACAATCGTAACATCAAAGTAAACGATTATCAACGGTTGATCAAATTCTTCAACCCCAAAGATTTTGATGCCGCTCAGTGGGTTGCCGTCGCCAAAAGTGCAGGGATGAAATACATCACCCTGACTTCCCGCCACCATGACAGTTTCAGTAATTGGGATACCAAACAATCCGACTGGAAAATAACGAAAACTCCTTACGGTAAGGATATAGTCAAACAATTAGCGGCCGAATGTCAAAAACAGGGAATAAAATTGTTTTTCTATTATTCCACCCTCGATTGGGCGCGTGATGATTATCGTTGGAAGACCGGACGAACCGGACAGGAAACCGGACGAACCAAACAGGGCGATTGGAATAATTATATTGCTTTCATGAAAGCGCAATTAACCGAATTATTAACCGGATACGGTCCCGTCGGAGGTATTTGGTTCGACGGACACTGGGATCAGACCGCACACGAGAACCGAACAGACCAAACAACGACAGTGGACTGGCATTATGACGAAATTTACAGCCTGATCCATAAATTACAACCGGCCTGCCTCATCGCCAATAACCACCACCTTCCTCCTTTCCCCGGAGAAGATTTTCAGATATTTGAACGTGATCTGCCAGGAGAAAATAAAGCAGGGTTAAGCGGACAGGCTGTCTCCGAAAAACTACCGCTGGAAACTTGCGAAACAATGAATGGAAGCTGGGGATACAGCATCACGGATAATAAATACAAAACGAATAAAGAACTCATTGATTACCTGGTTCGTGCGGCCGGTTACGGAACTAATTTATTATTGAATGTAGGTCCGATGCCGAACGGAGAGATTCAACCCGAATTCGTCAACAGTTTGGCGGAAATGGGGAAATGGACCTCTAAATACGGCTATACGATTTATGGCGCCAGCGGAGGATTTATTAAACCTCAAAGTTGGGGATGTATCACTCAAAAAGATAATAAATACTACATCCACCTCCTGAAAAACGAAAGTCAAACTTTAACATTGGATTTCCCTGTCGCAATTAAATCGGCGACATGGATTGATAACAATACAAAAGTAAACTGGAAACAGGACGCAAACAACAAGGTCACTTTCATATTAGACGGCCCTATGAACGTTCTGGATGCTATTATCGAAGTAACTGCTAAAATCTGAGTTGAATATTAACCGGATATTGAGCAGGAGCGCCGGTATTTACACCGCTTTTTTTATCAAATATTCTGCGATCTGCACTGCATTAAGCGCTGCTCCTTTTTTGATCTGATCGCCAACGCACCAAAAAGTCAGACCATTCGGATTCGCAATATCTTTACGGATACGTCCCACGTATACGGGGTCTTTTGTCGCCACAAATAGCGGCATCGGATATTCCTTACTTTCCGGATTATCCATGACTACAACGCCTTCCGCTTTTTCAAAAGCCCGGCGGGCAGTTTCTACCGACACCGGTTTTTCCGTTTCAACCCAGATCGACTCGGAATGAGCGCGTAAAGCCGGAACACGAACACATAAAGCGCTCACTTCCACATCCGAATGCATAATTTTACGGGTTTCATGAAACATTTTCATTTCTTCTTTGGTATATCCGTTTTCTGTAAAAACATCCACCTGAGGAATCAGATTATACGCCAATTGATAAGCAAATTTTTCTACCGTCGGTTCTTCTCCGCGGGCAATTTGATTGTATTGTTCTTTCAATTCGTCCATCGCCACGGCTCCCGCCCCGGAAGCAGCCTGATAAGTAGCTACATGAATGCGTTTGATGTGCGACAACTCTTCGATTGGTTTCAAAGCCACAACCATCTGGATCGTAGTACAATTCGGATTGGCAATAATGCCTCTCGGACGATTTTCCGCATCCTCCACATTCACTTCAGGAACCACCAACGGCACGTCGTTATCCATACGGAAAGCGCTCGAATTATCAATCATTACAGTACCATATTTAGTAATGGTCTCCGCAAATTCTTTTGAAGTACCCGCTCCTGCAGAAGCGAAAGCGATGTCAATTCCCTTGAAGTCGTCGTTGTGCTTAAGCTCTTTCACGGTGTACCGTTTACCACAGTATTCGTAAACTCGTCCTGCACTACGGGCTGAACCAAACAATACTAACTCATCCACCGGAAAATTTCTTTCCGCCAATACGCGTAAGAACTCCTGTCCTACCGCTCCGCTAACTCCAACAATAGCAACTCTCATTTTCTTTAATAAACCTGTTTTAGTAAAAAAATCTCTTATTTATTTTGATATATCCTATTTATTCCGTAGATTTGCCCGGGTATATTTGAAATCAAGGCAACTTGAGAATATTGCCTGCAAAAATACATATTATTAATCAAAACAAATTTTAATTATGAAAAAAATTCTGTTTGTAGCGTTCTTTTTAGTGCCAATTTGTGCTTTCCCTCAGTTTCATGACAATTTTTCGGACAAAAAGTTAACGAATCGAACCGTTAACTGGGCAGGTGATCTTGAAAAATTCACTGTAAATACGGATTTACAGTTACAGTTAAATGCGCCAAAAGAAACCGGAAAAGCGCTACTCGCAACCTCGTCCACTTTATCAGAGAATGTTGTTTGGGAACTTTGGGGTAAATTTGGATTCAATCCATCCTCATCTAATTATGCAAAAATCTATCTAATAAGTAA
>JAIRZF010000079.1 GCA_031267385.1 Dysgonamonadaceae bacterium
TCCGTCCAATTCGTGGAATGTTTTGTTCCGAATGGAGGACGGAAGCAAATTACATTACCGGATGGATCTGTCGTATGGTTGAATGCCGGTTCATTATTGGTTTATCCTGACGCTTTCAATGCGGGATCGAGAACCGTTTTTTTGAGTGGAGAAGGACGTTTCACCGTCACAAAAGACGAAAGCAAACCGTTCATAGTCAAAACAAATTATATTGATGTGGAAGTATTGGGTACCGTGTTTAACCTTCAGGCATATCCCGGTTCTGATAAAACCACCACCATTTTGGAAACAGGCAAAGTTCGCATAAACGACAGATCAGGTTTACAGATTCCCGTTATTCTACAACCTAACGAACAACTGGTTTATAATCATATGACTCATTCATTCAGGAAAAGTAATGTGGATGCTGCACATATCTATAGTTGGACTGACGGATACCTGGTTTTCCAACAAGAAAATCTGAAAAATATCATCCAGTCACTGGAACGAAGATACAATGTAAAAATCAATTACAGTGACAGCAAGTTTGCCGATATGACATTTACCGTACGATTCCATTCAGGAGAAACGTTAGAGGAAGCATTGGAAATATTAAAACAAATTGGCGTCAATTTCAAATATAAAATAATAGATCATGATGTATATATAATTCAATAATTATTAATCAGGAAAGGAGATAGTATGAAAAAAAGGTATCCGGGAAGCTGACGGCAAATCATTTCTTCCCGGACTGAAATTGAAAAACCATCCGATTCACAGGTGTTACACATGCCATTGAATCAAAAAGACAGTATTCAACTTAATTCTTAAAGTACAAAATTATGAAACTATATAACAAATCACAAAAATATGCTGTAAATTGTTGTCCACAATATGCGTTTTTACTATTTTTCCTGTTTTGTTCATTTCTTGTAAACGCTCAGAATCAATCCATCACTCTAACAGATCACATTTCACTACGGGAGGCTTTCGTTGAAATCGAGAAGCAAACCAATCTTTCCGTAGATTATAACGATCAACTCATCAATGCAAATACACGCATTAAAGAAGTGTATAGAAATATGAAACTGGATGAAGTGTTAAATTCAATTTTAAATGACATTAACTGCTCTTATGTCTTTCAGGGAAATCACGTATTAATTACACCGAAAACGTCTTCACAAACTAAAATTCAGATCGTTTCGGGAACAATCACAGATGAAAGAGGAGAACCTGCTATCGGCGCCAATGTTGTAGAAAAAGGAACTGCAAACAGAGCAACTGCGGATATTGACGGGAATTTTTCATTGTCAGTATCCGAAAATGCAATCTTACAAGTATCCTATATAGGGTATATGGCACAGGAAATATTAACCCGGAATAAAACAACATTCCAAATTGTTTTAACAGAAGATTCCCAAGCTTTGAATGAAGTAGTCGTAATTGGCTATGGAACGGTCAGGAAAAGTGATATTACAGGATCGGTCGCATCCGTAAAAATCGGGGAATTACGTGAAGGAGTCACTACATCAGTCGACCAGATGCTTTTCGGGAAAAGCGCCGGTGTGAACGTCGTGCAAAGTAGCGGGGAACCCGGAGGAGGATTCTCTATCAATATCCGGGGAGCCAGTTCGGTCAATGCAGGAAACAGCCCCCTGTATGTGATTGACGGTGTGCCTATCGATAATGCCCGCCCCATATCGTCCGCCTCGATTTTAGGGTTTAATGAAAATCGAAGTCCCCGCAATCCGTTATCCTCCATCAATGCTTCGGACATTGAATCTATCGAAGTGTTGAAAGATGCTTCTGCAACTGCCATCTATGGTTCCAGAGGCGCCAATGGAGTTATTCTGATCACGACCAAAAGAGGAAGAAAAGACGAAAAGGCTCAGGTTAGTTATCAGGGATATATTGGAGTCCAAAACCCTTCCAATAAGTTAGACTTATTAAATGCTGCCGATTATAAAAGGATTTTAAATGAGATCATCGATGCCGGCGGAGATGAGGAAGGCAACCGGGTGGGAGACATCGCCAATGGAGGCCGGGGTACCGATTGGCAGGATGAAATTACGAATAACGATGCAATTGTCCACGATCATCAGCTTTCCTTTTCAGGAGGAACCGAAAAAACAGCCTATTATGTTTCCCTGAATTATATGAATCAGGAAGGTCTTATCCGGAACACAAGTTTCGATCGTTATAGCGCACGGGTGAATCTGCAATCAGATGTAAACAGCCGGTTAAAATTCGGGATAAATGCGACCGGATCGTATATGAAAGATCATTTCGTAGCGAACGGTTTCGGCACAAATGAAGGAGCAGGAGCAATGTACGCCGCTTTTAACTTCGATCCCACCTATGGTGTGATGGATGAAGAAGGGAACTATATCACTTCCCCGCTACACACCATAGACAATCCTGTCGCCATCACGGAAGGGATGCGTTCCCAGTCCGATTCATACCGTTTTTTGGCCTCGGCTTACGGAGAATATACTTTCATAGAAGGATTATCGGCAAAATTAAATTTGGGTACCGATTTTATGAATGAAAGCCGTAAGAGTTTTGTGTCCAGTCTGACTAAAGAAGGAAAAAATAACGGAGGTCTTGCAGCCAATCAGAACTCGGAAAAAAGCAATTATCTGATTGAAGGAACATTGAACTATATAAAAACATTCGGGATTCATTCGCTAAATGCGTTGGCAGGGATTACATATCAGCGATTCGTTACCGGCAGACTGAATAATACTGCGTCCGATTTCCCCAATGAATCATTGGGTGCGAATAACTTAGGCATAGGAAACCAGGAGACATTCCGGATAACGAATTCCGTCACCGGTAACCGTTTGGCTTCTTATATCGGACGTATCAATTATTCTTTGTTAGATAAATATCTGATAACAGCTACTCTTCGCGCCGACGGATCATCCCGTTTCGGAGCAAACAACCGTTTTGGATCTTTTCCTTCAACGGCATTCGCATGGAAAATGTCGAATGAAAACTTCCTGAAGAACGTTGATTTTCTGACTTCACTGAAATTTCGTGCCAGCTGGGGGAAAACGGGGAACCAGGAAATAGGCGACTTCCCTTCGCTAAGTACTTTTAGACAAGCCGGAAAAGCTATTTGGGATGGAAGACAGGTGACTGGAACCGAACCGGCAAAAATACCAAACCCGGATTTGAAATGGGAGTCAACAGAACAATTGAATATTGGTTTTGATTATGGTTTTTTTAATAATCGAATCAATGGTACCATTGATTATTATCAGAAGAAGACGACTGATATGTTGCTCAATCTGCCTGTTCCACAATCTACCGGTTATGAAAGTATCCTATCCAATATAGGCCGGATAGACAATCATGGATTTGAGTTTTTACTGAATACAGTCAATATAAACACTAAAAACTTCAGTTGGAGAACCGATATTTCTTTCTCTACCATGAAAAATAAAGTGAAAGATTTGGGAGGTATAAACGAAATTATAATCGGTGCAGGATATAATCATGTGACACAAGTTGCGATACAAAAACCCGGACTTCCCCTTAATTCTTACTACGGCTGGGAAATCGACGGAATCTGGCAGATCGAGGACGATTTCAGCAAGTTCACGGAAGATTACCAACCGGGTGATTTGAAATACGTCGACCAAAATGGCGACGGTGTGATTGACGACAAAGACAGGGTCGTTTTGGGGAACTCTTTCCCCGATCTTCAATGGTCGTTCAGCAATACATTTACTTATAAAAACGTTGATCTGTTCCTCTTTTTCGAAGGAGTAGAAGGCGTTGATATGCTAAATGGAAATCTGATCGATAATTATTTCCCCATCAATTTCCGCCGGAACAAATTTTCCGAATTGTATCTGAACCGATGGACTCCGGATAATCCGACCAATGAATATCCTTCATTTGAAAATCCGCTTAAATTCGGTCGCCGGGTTGCTAACTCTAAAACAGTTCAGGATGCATCTTACATCCGATTGAAAACGATTCGTTTAAGTTATACATTCCCAAAAAATCTAATTCCATCCGTACAGGGCTTACAACTTTATGCAACAGCAGAAAATCTGTTTACGATTACAGATTACATAGGCCTGGATCCGGCTGTCAATCCGAATAATAATGCGAACTTCCGGATGGACTTCAACGCCTATCCGACAGCCCGCACATTCATTTTCGGAGCAAAGATCGATTTTTAATGCTGAAATCCTTTAATATCAAGTATTATATGAAAACATTAAGCAAAATATTTATATCATTGATAGGTCTCATCCTTTTATCCGGTTGTGAAAACATATTGGAAGAACCCGTAAAGTCGGAGTTTGCCGAAGGAAACCTCCTTTTAACAAAACAAGGACTAGAATCTGTGTTGGCAGATGCTTATGCCAAAAACTGCGCCGGAGTCAGTGTCCGGAATGTGGTAAAACGGGAAGAATTCACTACCGATATTCTATGGCAAACCGGAGGAGGTGAAAATGGAACAGCTGTACCACTCATAAATTTCAGATGGGATCCATCCAATGAAATGGAAGCCATCTGCTGGATGAGGGTTTGGCAAGTCATTCGTAATTGCAATATCGTGCTGGATAATTTACCAAATGTGTCTGATATTCAATCCGACAAAGAGAGGATTCAAATTCATGCAGACGCACAATTCATTCGTATCTGGGCTTATTATCAACTGTGGGACGAGTTTGGCCCGCTTCCCATCCGCAAAAGCCAAACAGATCCATTAGAACTCCCCAAAGCTACAACCGGAGAATTTCAGACATTCATGGAAAGTGAGTTATCAGAAGTAATTACAAATCTTCCGGAACCGGGAAATGAACCCGCGTATGGACGCGCTCATAGCGCCGGCGCCCGCGCTTTATTATGCAAATGGTATTTGAACACCCGGCAATGGCAAAAGTGTGCGGACATGGCGCAGCAAATCATTTCCAGCGGAGTTTATACACTTTATCCCGATTATGAACAATTGTTTGCGCTCGAAAACGAACGGAACTCCGAATTTATCCTCGTAAAAACCGCATTGGCAAATTCGGGTACAGTCAACATATTATTACCGACTGCATTACCCTGGGACTTTAGAGAAGGACTTGATGGCGGTATCAATGGAGTGATTAATGACAAATGGTCAAATTTTGCCTCTCAGTATCGGATGTATGACGAATTCTATTACAGCTTCGATCCAAAAGATACCCGGAAAAGTCGTATTCTCACCAAGTACATAGATTCAAAAGGAGACGTCATTGATTTATTAGTGGACTATAAAGACGCCACTCGCGGCATCAAATTCCCGCCCGACCCGGCTGCATCCGGCGATGCCCATGGGAATGACTTTCCGTTCGTCCGGTATGCCGATATTCTTTTGGCAAGAGCAGAAGCGCTGAATGAATTGAATGGGCCGAATCAGGAATCTATCAATCTCATCAATATGATTAGGAACAGGGCGCAGGTAGATAATCTCTCTTTATCTGATTTCAAATCGAAAGAAGAATTATTGGAACAGATATTGAAAGAAAGAAGATGGGAATTCTGGTATGAAGGGCATCGTCGCAGGGATTTGATTCGTACCGGCAGGTTCATTCAATATGCACATAACAGGGGTATAAATAATGCAAATGACCACCATGTGTGGTTCCCGATACCTCAAGCGGCAATTGACGCCAACCCTCTTTTAGAACAAAACGAAGGATACTGACATGCAAAATAAAATTATGTACATATGAAACGAAAAATTCATTACTTGCCGTTTATCTTATCAGGATTACCCCTTTTATCTTGTACAGATAAAAAACAAACATCCGGGACGGATACTCCCAATATCATCTTCATACTGAGCGACGATATGGGATATGGAGATATTGGCGCCTATGGTGGAAAATTCAATCCGACTCCTTACCTCGACCAAATGGCGGAAGAAGGAATTAAATTTTATCAATATTACAGTGCATCACCTATCAGTTCTCCTTCCCGCTGTGGATTATTAACCGGAAAACATCCCGGAAAATATCATATAACCAGTTATTTACAAACCAAAGAAGGGAACAGGAATGCAGAAATGAATGACTTCCTGAAAACAGAAGCGCCGACACTGCCCCGTACCATGAAAGAAGGAGGGTATAAAACAGCCCATATAGGGAAATGGCATCTGGGAGGAGGACGTGACGTGTATGATGCCCCTCCTTTCCCGGAATATGGATACGATGAATATTGCAGTACATATGAGAGTCCGCAAGCCGACCCGCTACTGACAGCAACCGATTGGATCTGGTCGCCGCAAGATAGTATCAAACGTTGGGAACGTACCGCCTATTTTGTAGACAAAACACTGGATTTCCTGAAACGGCATAGCGGAGAGCCCTGTTTCGTCAATCTATGGCCGGATGATATGCATACTCCGTGGGTAGGAAATATGGAAGAACAACAAGAAATACCCAAAGATTACGAATCGGAAAAAAATTTCCGTACTGTGTTGATTGAATATGACCGTCAAATCGGGCGTTTGCTTCAGGGAATCAAGAGTTTAAACTTAGAAAAAAATACAATCGTTATATTCACCAGCGATAACGGACCGGCTCCCAGTTTCCGGGGAAGTCGTGCCGGAAGTATGCGCGGATGTAAGGCTTCTCTTTTTGAAGGGGGAATGCATATGCCGTTTATCATCTGGGACGCCAAAGGGATATTGCCGAAAGGTAAGATTGACAACACTTCTGTCGTTAGCGCTCTGGATATGTTTGAAAGTTTGTGCAGCATTGCAAACGTTAAATTACCCGAAGGATATAAAAGCGACGGGATGAATATGAGCAACGCTTTACTGGGCAAACCTCAGCAAAGAAATATTCCTGTCTTCTGGGAATATCGTAGAAATGACTCGGAAGCATTCCCCAAACCCCATGACAAAGATATAAGCCCAAACATCGCAGTCAGAGACGGAGACTGGAAATTACTAGTCAATAATGATGGTTCGGAGGTCATGCTATTCAATTTACACGACAATTTACGGGAGACACTGGAGGTAAGCGGGAAATATCCCGAAATCACCCAAAAACTGAAAGAAATGGCGTTAAACTGGAGAAAAACCCTTCCTGAATATACCAACCACCAAAACGAATGACATCTTTCATTCGAAAAGTCAAGGCGCTCATTTGTAGCAAGAAATGATTTCCCGGCGTTGCATCGACAACGCCGGGAAATTTATTATCTTTGCCTGATGATTGAGATATTCAGGAAACACCGTAAACAGATATTGATAATCGCTTTCGCTTTTTCCATCCTTTGCGGATACGGACAAAAGGCGGATTACCAGACATTCGACAATATTTCCGTAAGCGCCGAAGCCCTGGGAGTCAACTGCTTTGTCCAGGATTATAGCGGACTTTTGTGGATCGGCTCGCACAGGGGATTATACAGCTACGACGGATTTTCGGTGCAACCGCATATTTCGGAAGAAGCCAACACACGCATTTATTGCCTGCTTGTCCTGGACGAAAACCGGCTTTGCTTCGGAACGGACAATGGCGTTTTTTTCTACAATTACAAATCCGACAGCTACGAAAAATCCCCGGCTACATTTCCTACCGACATCCGCACGATGGTTGCCTGCGACAGTACGCTTTGGATAGGTTCGCTGAATGGCCTGTTTTGTTATCATATCCGCTCCGGGAAAATAGAAAACAGGACGGAACGGAACAATTCGGGGATTCCCCACAAAACGATTTATTCAATTATTAAATATGGAGAAAGCCTGTATATAGGAACCTACAACGGTTTGTGTCGTTATTCGGCTAAAACAGATACTTTTGAACGAATCGAACTACATTCCTACTCCGGACGGAACAATCAATTCATCAACTGTTTACTGGAAGACACCTTGCGCCAATGTATCTGGATAGGAATGGAAGGCGCGCTGTTCAAATACTTCCCGGAAACGAACCGGATAAAATCCCTAAACTTTTTCCGGAACAATTCGGTAAAATCACTGGCTTTAGACCGGGACAAAAACTTGCTGGCCGGAACAGACAACGGTTTGTATATTTATAATGAGCAGAATGATAAGGTGCAGCACATTGTTCACGATTCCAGAAACAATAAATCCCTGTCGAACAATATTGTATGGGGAATTTTTTCCGACAGGGAACAAAATATCTGGTTAGGAACGGATTACAATATTTCACTTGCCCGTCCAAGTAAGGCTTTCTAC
Organism: Dysgonamonadaceae bacterium; assembly: GCA_031267385.1. Lineage (GTDB taxonomy): Bacteria > Bacteroidota > Bacteroidia > Bacteroidales > Azobacteroidaceae > BNXB01. The sequence continues at coordinate 8,180 of JAIRZF010000079.1, forward strand.
TCTGTTCCCATATCGCAGATAACGGGCGTAGGCGACGGTAATCGTTTTCACGTCCTGTTCAGGGATTCCCGCGGAAACTTTTGGATGGGCGGAACCAACGGACTGATTTTTACACCTTTGCTTGATAATCCGGATTCATCCGTTTGGTATCGGATGGGCGACGAGCAATTCCCTATTGCACACAACCGCATCCGTCACAT
>JAIRZF010000098.1 GCA_031267385.1 Dysgonamonadaceae bacterium
ATCTTTAGGAAGATTTATATTCTTTATTTCTTCCATGAATACGCTGGATGCATACAAATGGTCGACCGGTACATTGAAGAACCCTTGAATCTGATCGGCATGTAAATCCATCGTTATCACCCTGTTAACTCCGGCAGTGCTCAGCATGTCGACAACAAGCTTGGCTCCGATTGCAACACGGGGCCTATCTTTTCTGTCCTGACGCGCCCAGCCGAAATACGGAATAACTGCAACGACAGATTTAGCGGAAGCTCTCTTTGCCGCATCAATCATCAGCAAAAGTTCCATCAGATTATCTGCATTGGGAAATGTGGACTGAACCAGAAAGACGTGACTGCCCCGGATGGATTCCTCATAAGAAACAGAAAATTCTCCGTCGGCGAAACGTTCGACCTTCATTTGACCTAATTCACACTTGAGACTATTGCATATTTTTTCGGCTAGATAACGGGAATTTGTACCCGAGAAAACTTTAAATGGGACACCTGTTTGCATGATTTACATGAAATAAATGATAAGTTACTAAATTCTTCACAAAAGTAATACAAACTTTTGGAAAGAAAAATCATTTTATCACATACTTACGAACAGTCCCGTCAAGTTTTACGATATAGACACTCCGCGGCAGGTTAAGTTCATATTCTCCATCCGAAGTTTTAATATCAAACTCCTTTACTTTATTCCCGACAATAGAATAAACTTCCAGTTTTTTCCCGATAGGAGCATTTTTTACAGATAAGCGATTTGAATCTATTAAAGTGATGTCTATCACATTCTTATCGACCACAACAACGACTTTCACCTTTGCTTCCTGCTGAGCAAAAACAGCAGCTTGCAAAGATAAAAATAACGCTATGATTGTAAAAAGTAGATTTTTTTTCATGTGGATATAACACCCCAATTTTCTGCAAATATACAATTAAAACACTAAAAACAAAAAAAAGGATGCAGAAAAAGACCCTTTTTTATTTTACAGGATATTGCTCTTTAAATTTCTTCAACCGGTATTCCAATTGTTCGTACTGATGATCCTTAATAAAAGAAACACAGGCCCTCAATCCCTCCTGGAGGCTTCCCGTAGTAAGCAAAGAAATTGCACTGACACCGTATGGAATCAAGGCCTGCATCAATTCCGCCCCGGTCATTCCCGGATAACGGACCGTAAAATAAAATCCATCCGCAATAGGCTCGTCCATGTCTTTATCATATACAATTTCAAATCCATGCCTCAGAAAAATTTCTTTCAATTTATGAGCCCTTTTCCCGTATTCCATTACGTCGCCAATAAAATGGAATGTGCCGTCCGACGCCGCCTTAAACATCGCAGCCAGAGCATATTGAGCGGAATGGCTCGTGCCTGAAGAAAGCGCATACAATACCCGGTGAATGAATACGCTGCCGAAAGTTCCCCCTCCATAACGGGCTGCCAGCCCTTCATACTTACGATGGTATAATTTATCGGACATCGCCACAACCCCAATTCTTTGTCCGGCATAACTAAACACCTTAGACCCGGAAATCAGCAATAAATAATTATCCGTATATTTCCCAACAGACGATTGGAACGGAGCCTGAAACGACATTCCCAAATTTTTTCTGAAATCCATCGCAAAATAAGCCAGATCCTCAAGAATAATGGTATCATATTTTGTAGCCAGGTCTCCTATGATTTTTAACTCCTCTTCTTTCAAACAAAACCAGGCCGGATTGTTCGGATTGGAATAGATCACCGCCGCAATAGTTCCTTTTTGCAGATAACTTTCCAGTTTTTCCTTTAATTTTTCTCCCCTGTATTCATAAACATCGAAAGATTCGTATTTACATCCCATCACAAGGATCTGTTGTTTTTGAACAGGGAAACCCGGATCTATAAATAAAATCGTATCTCTCTCCGGATTGCATTGCCCGGCGACAAGAAACGAGGTGTAAGTTCCTTGCATAGAGCCGGCAACAGGAACACAACACTCCGGAGAAATATCCAAATCGATAAACGCCTTCACGAAGCGGGATGCTTCATTTTTTAATTCAGGCAGACCATCTATGACAGGATAAATGGAAGCAATTCCATGCTGCAGAGCCCTGATCTCTGCTTCCACTCCAATTTTTGCAGGAGGAAGACCCGGAACTCCCATTTCCATGTGAATAAATTCAACACCGGATTTTTTTTCTACTTCACCGGAAATCGCAACCACCTCACGAATAGTCGCCCGTCCGAAATCTTTAATATTTAATCTGTTAATCGCTTCATTGACAACGATTGAATCAATGGGAATGTCATTTTTTTGTATCATTATCTTGTCAGTACTTTTTACAAAGTTACAATTTCGATTCGAAAAACAAGTAAGTTTTTGGCATGATTTTTTCACAATCCGAAATAATTGTTTACATTTGCAGGAGTTCTCCGAAAGAGAATCGAATACAAAACACAGCACATCAATAACATAATGGCAATTCCGTATCCTTGCTTTAATTGTTTTTTAACTAAGTTTAACATTTTAAATTTGGTTAGATCGCCGTTTATGTTAGAGAGAGAGAGAGAGAGAGAGAGACTTACCTGGGCTCACGCGCGCGCGAGACTAAGCTAAACTTATTAATTTACAACAAGATAGCCCGACTGAGTTTTTTAAATTTAGTCCGGTTTTT